>CBDULQ010000067.1:0-15704 GCA_965368115.1 uncultured Gammaproteobacteria bacterium
GATACCGTGACCGCAATATTCGCGCACCACCGAGCAGCCATTGGCTTCGGCGAAATCCTGAATCACGTGGCCGATATCTCCCAGGGTGGCGCCGGGTTTGACGATTTTGATGCCGCGCAGCATGGATTCACGGGCGATTTCGCTGATACGCCGCGCCTTGATGCTGGGTTCGCCGATGTAGAACATCTTGCTGGTGTCGCCATGAAAACCGTCCTTGATGACGGTAATGTCGATATTCACGATATCGCCTTTTTTCAGCACCTTGTCACTGGGGATGCCGTGGCAGACCTGGTGATTGATGGAGGTGCAGATGGACTTGGGGAAACCGCGGTAATTCAACGGTGCCGGAATCGCCTGTTGTTCATTGACGATGTAATCGTGGCAGATGCGGTCCAGTTCGTTGGTGCTGATGCCGGGCTCCACATGGGGGCCGATCATCTCCAGTACCTCGGCGGCCAGACGTCCGGCCACGCGCATTTTTTCGATTTCTTCGGGGGTTTTGATATGAATGCTCATCAATCGCCTGTTTTGTTTTATATTCCGGTAACTTAGCACGGCTGGCCGGGAATTAAAAATCGCCCTGCAAGTTGTGTGCTAAGCACAGATATGGTATAAAGCCGCCGCGCTACGCGCAAACGGTATTTGGGAAGCGCTGAAAATATCATTCACCGCTCCCGTATTTATATTAACTACTCACATATATCGACACATATGACTGGGTGCCCGCACCGAAAAAGCGGGTTGTCATATGGGATATGTGGAGGCCCAACCCATTCAGGAGTTATCCAATGGCTAAAGCGACCATGCGTCAAATGCTGGAGGCTGGAATTCATTTCGGTCACCAAACCCGTTTCTGGAACCCGAAGATGGCTGAGTATATCTTCGGCGAACGTAACAAAATCCATATCATCAATCTGGAAAAAACCCTGCCTCTGTTCAACGATGCGCTGAACGCGATCAGCAAAGTCGCCTCACAGAACGGCAAAATCCTCTTCGTGGGTACCAAGCGCGCTGCCCGCAACGCGATCCAGGAAGAAGCCCAACGCGCCGGCATGCCCTATGTGAATCATCGCTGGCTGGGTGGAATGCTGACCAACTTCAACACCGTGCGTCAGTCCATCCGTCGCCTGAAAGACCTGGAACAGATGTCCACCGACGGCACTTTCGACCGTCTGACCAAGAAAGAAGGCCTGAACCTGACCCGCGAAATGCAGAAGCTGGAGAAGACTCTGGGCGGTATAAAGGATATGGGCGGTTTGCCGGATGCGATCTTTGTTATTGACACCGGTCATGAGAAAATTGCCGTACACGAAGCCAAGGTGCTGGGTATCCCGGTCATCGGTGTGGTCGACAGCAACAATTCCCCCGATGAAGTGGATTATGTGATTCCCGGCAACGACGATGCGATCCGCGCCATCAAGCTGTACCTGGAAAGCTTCGCCGATGCCATTATCGAAGGTAAGGCGGCTTCAATCACGGCCGGTAGCGACGACGACTATGTCGAAGTCGACGAAGAAAAAGCAGCAGCACGCAAGAAAGCGGCGCCGAAGAAAAAGGCAGCCGTGAAGAAGAAGGCGGCACCGAAGAAGAAAGCGGCACCCAAGCAGGAAGCAGACACTGCTGAAAGCACCGACGCTGCCGAGACTGCCGAAGCGGCTGAAACCGAAGCTTCCGGTGACGAATAATCGTTCAGGTGTAGCAATACCTTAACCCTGTAAAGAATTTAGCAAGAGGTGAGACATGCAGATTACAGCTGCAATGGTAAAGGAACTGCGTGAACGTACCGGTTCCGGCATGATGGAATGCAAAAAGGCGCTGACCGAAGCGGGCGGCGATATCGAAAAAGCAGTCGAGGAGATGCGTAAGTCCGGTCTGGCGAAAGCCGACAAGAAAGCCGGTCGTACTGCAGCCGAAGGTCTGGTCGCCATCAAGATCAGCGACGACGGCAAACAGGCGTCCGTGGTTGAAGTCAACTGCGAAACCGACTTCGTATCCGGTGGTGACGAGTTCAAGACATTCACCAGTAATGTTGCCGATCGCGTGCTGGCGGATTCTCCGGCGGATATGGATGCGCTGATGGCGATGCCGGTCACCGACGGTGGCAACAGCATCGAAGAGCGTCGCCAGGAAATGGTCGCCAAGATCGGCGAAAATATCCAGGTTCGTCGTTTCCAGCGTCTGAATACCGATGCGGAATTCGGTTTTTATCAGCACGGCACACGCATTGCTGTACTGGTTGAAATGGAAAACGGCAACGCCGACCTGATCAAGGACGTGGCCATGCACATCGCTGCCAGCCGTCCGGTTTGCGTCGACGAAGACGGTGTTCCAGCGGAACTGCTGGAAAAAGAAAAAGAGATCTTCGTGGCTCAGGCCAAGGAAAGCGGCAAGCCCGACGACATTATCGAAAAAATGATCGTCGGCCGCATGCGCAAATACCTGGGTGAGATCACGCTGGTCGGCCAGCCTTTCGTCAAGGACCCTGACCAGACCGTCGGCAAGCTGCTCAAAGATGCCGGCGCGACGGTAAAAAGCTTTGTTCGTTTCGAAGTCGGTGAAGGCATCGAGAAGAAGAAAGAGAACTTCGCCGAAGAAGTTATGGCTCAGATCGAAGCCAGCTGATCGAGGCGCAGGGATCGAACACAGGGAACACACAAAAAACCGGGACTTAACTCCCGGTTTTTTGTATAAATTGAGAGAACATTGATTTTCCGACGATCGACCTGGTCGTAGAAAATTCAGGGTCATACATTATTACGATATCAATAACAGGGAAATCGACGTCAACATGACACAGCAGACACCTCTTTATCAACGTATTCTGCTCAAACTGAGCGGCGAAGCCCTAATGGGTGATCATGATTACGGAATCGACCCGGCCATCATCAAGCGTGTTGCCAGTGAGGTTAAGGAAATCGTCGCGGTGGGTGTCCAGGTTGCCATCGTTATCGGCGGCGGCAATATATTCCGTGGCCAGGGTCTGGCCGAAGCCGGAATGGATCGGGTTACCGGTGATCACATGGGCATGCTGGCTACGGTAATGAACTGTCTGGCCATGCAGGACGCCATTGAAAAACAGGGTGTGCCGTCACGCGTGCAGTCTGCGCTGAGCATTCACCAGGTTTGTGAAGATTATGTGCGACGACGCGCCATTCGACATCTGGAAAAAGGTCGTGTGGTTATCTTTGGTGCCGGGACCGGCAATCCTTTCTTTACCACTGACAGTGCCGGTAGTCTGCGTGCCATCGAAATCGGTGCCGATGTGCTGATCAAGGCGACCAAGGTGGACGGTGTTTATGACTCAGACCCGGTCAAGAACCCCGATGCAAAACGTTACGATACCCTGAGCTACGACGATGTGTTACGCCGTAATCTGGGTGTGATGGATGCCACTGCGATCGTTCTCTGTAAAGAACAGAATATGCCGTTAAGAATTTTCAATCTGAATAATGAAGGTGACCTGGCCAAAGTCGTCGTCGACCGGAGCATAGGTACATCAGTAATTCCGGGAGATAATGCATGATCGATGAGATTACCAAAGATGCGGAAACGCGCATGAAGAAAAGCGTGGAATCCTTGCAGACCGAACTGGCAAAGATTCGTACCGGACGCGCTCACCCCAGTCTGCTGGATCATGTCATGGTGGATTACTATGGCTCGGCGACACCGATCAAACAGGTAGCCAACGTGGTAGTTGAAGATGCACGTACGCTGGCGGTAACTCCCTGGGAAAAAAACATGGTGGGCGCCGTCGAAAAAGCGATTATGACCGCCGATCTCGGTTTGAATCCGGCGACTGCCGGCACGGTGATCCGTGTGCCCATGCCGGCATTGACCGAAGAGCGTCGTCGTGACCTGGTGCGTGTCGTCAAACAGGAAGCGGAGCAGGGACGAGTGGCGATTCGTAACATTCGTCGTGACGCCAACAATGACTTCAAGGAACTGCTCAAGGAAAAGGAAATTTCAGAAGATATGGAGCGTGGCGCGGTCGACGGCATCCAGAAGCTGACTGATAAATATATTGCCCGAGTCGATGAAGTACTGGCGGCAAAAGAAAAGGAAATGATGGAAGTCTAGCTCGCCATTACACATTATGTCAGTGACTACTATAGATAAAGATAACAGCGAAAAGTCATTACCAGCGCATATTGCGATCGTCATGGACGGCAATGGACGCTGGGCAAAAAAGCGCTTCATGCCTCGCACTGCGGGGCATCATGCAGGTGTTAAGGCGACACGTAAGGTGGTTGAGTTATGTGTCGCGAATTCGATCAGTGCGCTGACATTATTTGCCTTCAGTAGTGAAAACTGGCGCCGTCCCGAGCAGGAAGTCTCCAGTCTGATGGAGCTGTTCATCAACACTCTCCAGTCTGAAGTCAAGTCACTGCATGAACGACAGGTTCGTGTTCGCTTTATCGGAGACTGCTCTGCTTTTTCCGAAAAACTGCAATCACGTATTCGCCAGGCCACCGAGTTGACCCAGAATAATACCGGACTGCAGTTGAATATCGCTGTGAATTACGGCGGGCGATGGGATGTGGCCAATGCCTGTAATAAAATTCTTGCGGCAATGCAAAATGGTGAAATCGAACAAACCGAAATCAATGCCGAGCTCATTGACCGGTTCATCAGTCTTGCTGATTTGCCGGAACCGGATTTGTTCATCCGCACCGGTGGTGAACAGCGCATCAGTAATTTCCTGATCTGGCAACTGGCTTATACCGAACTCTATTTTGCTGACGCCTTATGGCCTGATTTCAATGAACAGGAATTCGAACAGGCGCTGAGCTGGTATGCCGGACGTCAGCGCCGGTTTGGAAAAACCGGCGAACAAATCGAACAAAGTAACCTCGGTTAATCATCGCTCATGTTATTGCAACGCATACTTACCGCGATTCCACTCGCTGCGCTGGCCAGCTGGCTGATCTTTTTTCAGTCGTCCGAAGTTCTGTTTTATGCCTTCCTTGTGGTGGTCTTTATTGCCGGCTGGGAATGGTCGCGTCTATCAGGTATTGCTCAGCCGGTGTTGCGTGGCCTGTATGCGCTGATAATCACGCTGAGTACCTGGGCGCTGGACACGCTAAATCAGGACAATCCGCTGGTCATCAAGATCGTGCTTGGACTGTCGGTTCTCTGGTGGGTCTATGTACTGTATCGAATGAGCACACGATCGCCGGCAGCGGCCAGTGATCGGCTTGCGCTGTTCAAGGTCGTTATCGGTTTTGTAACGCTGATTCCTGCCGTGCTGGCGCTGAAACACATTCATGCCCAGACCGATGGTTCAGTGTGGCTGTTTTATATTATCAGTATCATCTGGGTGGCCGACATCGGCGCTTATTTCACCGGTAAACGATTCGGCAGGACCAAGCTGGCGCCGCTTGTGAGTCCGGGTAAGACCCGTGAAGGTCTGTATGGCGCGGTGCTGGCCACCAGTCTGTATTCGATTGCCGCTGCCGTTTATTTCGAACTGCAAATTATTCAGACCGTGATGCTGTTGATCATTGCTTTCTTTGCAACGCTGTTGTCGGTGATCGGCGATCTGTTTATCAGTGTGCTGAAACGGGAGCGGGGTGTTAAGGATAGTGGCAGTATTCTGCCCGGTCACGGCGGCGTGCTGGATCGTATCGACAGCATTACCTCGTCGGCGCCGTTTTTTGTGATTTTACTGGACTGGCTGGTGCTTCATGTCGGACTGTAAAGGCATCACCATACTGGGTTCCACGGGTACCATCGGGGTCAATACCCTGGACGTGGTGGCGCGTCATCCGGATCAATACGAAGTCATTGCCTTGACTGCGAATACCGGCGTCGATCGACTTTATGAGCAATGCCTGCAGTACCGTCCACGTTATGCGGCGATGGTGAATGCCGATAGTGCTCAGCAACTGGCTGACCGACTAGCAGCGGTTGCTGCAGATATCCAGGTATTATCCGGTGTCGAAGGCCTGCAACAGCTCGCTGCACTGGATGAAACCGATTACGTCATGGCTGCGATAGTTGGTGCGGCGGGTTTGCTGCCGACCCTGGCCGCGGCGCGCGCCGGTAAGCGGGTTATGCTGGCCAACAAGGAATCGCTGGTCATGTCCGGACGCATCTTCATGGACGAGATTCAGCAGAACGGTGCAGAGCTGTTGCCCATCGATAGCGAGCACAACGCCATTTTCCAGTGTATGCCCGGCAATATCGATCAGGGGGTCGAGCAGGCCGGTGTCAATCGTATTTTATTGACCGCCAGCGGCGGGCCGTTTCGTAATACGCCGCTGGAACAACTGGCCGGTGTGACACCGGAGCAGGCGGTTGCCCATCCGACCTGGAGTATGGGGCGTAAAATTTCAGTGGATTCGGCCACCATGATGAACAAGGGCCTGGAAGTCATCGAAGCCTGGTGGCTGTTCGGTACTGATGCCGACCGCATTCAGGTGGTGATTCATCCGCAAAGTGTGATTCACTCCATGGTTAGTTACAATGACGGCTCGGTGCTGGCACAGCTGGGGAACCCGGACATGCGGACCCCTATAGCGCACGCACTGGGCTGGCCGCGACGAATCGAATCCGGGGTGGAACCTCTGGATATTTTCGAGGTCGCACAGCTTGAATTTGAAAAACCGGATTTCGATCGTTTTCCCTGTTTGAGAATGGCCTATGAAGCACTGCGTGTCGGTGGTACAGCGACCACGGTGTTGAATGCGGCCAATGAAATTGCTGTCGAGGCATTTCTGAATGAAACGCTGGCGTTTACCAATATCGCCCGCGTTATCGAACAATCATTACATCAAATTAGTGTCCGTGATGCGGACAGTCTCGACAGTATTCAACAGGCTGACGCTGAAGCCAGGGAAATGGCTACACTCTTTGTCAATCAACTGGGATTCAACTCATGACGGGCGGCGGACTGTTACACAACATCCTGTTCTTTGCCATTGCCATCGGCGTGCTGGTGACCTTTCACGAATTCGGTCATTACTGGGTCGCTCGTTTGCTCAAGGTTAAGGTGCTGCGTTTTTCTGTTGGCTTCGGTAAACCGCTGTTGCGCTGGACCCGACGTCGCGGAGAAGACGATATCGAATACATGATCGCCGCCATACCTCTGGGTGGTTATGTGAAAATGCTGGACGAGCGCGAAGCCAGGGAAGAGATCGATGAAAAAGACTTGCCGCGCGCTTTTAATCGGCAACCGGTGTTGAACCGGATTTTAATCGTCGCCGCAGGACCGATATTCAATTTTATCCTGGCCATTGTACTTTACTGGTTCGTCTATCTCGGTGGTGTCGAAGGGCGGAAGCCGTTGATCGAACAACCGGTGGCCGACAGCCCGGCAGCACTGGCCGGCTTTGCCGCGCAGGATGAAATCGTCAAGGTGGGCACTACCGATGTACAGACCTGGCAAGGATTTCGTCTGGCTCTGATCGATTACGGTATCGATGGTGGTGGTTTGCCGATCGAAGTGAGAACCGAAGATGGCGTGCTGGTCACTCGTAAGCTGGATATCGGCGATCGCCATATCCTGGGTGATAAATCAGATGTGCTGGATCAGCTGGGTTTCTCCGCCTGGTCACCGAATATTCCGGCTGTGATTGGCGGATTGACCGAAGACGGTCCTGCCAGACGGGACGGTCTGCAGGTTGGAGATCGGGTACTTGCAGTGGATGGTGAAACCATTGACGGCTGGGAACAACTGGTCAAGGTGATCGAGGCGCATCCACAGTCGTCGCTGGAATTTCTGGTCGAACGTGACGCCAACAAACAGTTTGTCAGCCTGATTACCGATGAGCGCGAACGTAACGGAGAACGGATAGGAATGATCGGCGCCTATCCCGATACGCCGCCGGAAATATTCGATAAAATTCGTACCCGGGTTGAATATGGTCCTGGTGAGGCGGTTGTCAGAGCCGCGCAACAGACCTGGAACATGTCGACCCTGACGCTGCGCGTGCTCGGCAAAATGCTGCTGGGTGAGGCGGCATTGGAAAACATTAGCGGCCCCATCACCATAGCAACCTATGCCGGCATCACCGCCAGTATCGGTATTACCACTTATTTGAGTTTTCTTGCCATTATTTCGGTTAGTCTCGGTGTGCTGAATTTGCTGCCGGTACCGATGCTCGATGGCGGGCATTTACTTTATTACGTCATTGAAATGATCAAGGGATCACCCGTGTCAGAACGATTCGAAGAACTCGGTCAGCAGGTGGGTCTGGCAATACTGGTCATGCTGATGGGGCTTGCCATATTCAATGATATCCAGCGTCTGATAAATTGAGGTACGAATGATAACTCGCTGGCTGGCTTTATTTCTGCTTATTTCCCTTACCTCCACTGTTCAGGCTTTTGAAACCTTTGTAGTCAGTGATATACGACTGGAAGGACTGGAGCGTATTCCCGACGGTACGCTGCTGAACTATTTGCCGATACGGGTGGGTGATCCGGTCGATGAACAACAGGCGGCCTATGCATTACGTCAGCTTTATAAAACCGGCTTTTTTAAAGACGTGGTTCTTGAGAGGGATGGTGATGTACTGGTGGTTAAGGTTAAGGAGCGTCCTGCGATCGCCGAGGTCAAGTTTGATGGTAATTCAGATATCGAAGATGAACAGCTTGAGGATATTCTGAAGGATATTGGCATCGTTAAAGGGCGCGTGTTCGATCCATCCGCACTGGATAAAATCGAACAGGGGCTGAAACAACAGGCTTATTTCGCCCAGGGTAAATACGGTGTGCGTATCGAAACCAAAGTGACCGAACTGGAGCGCAATCGGGTCAGCATCGATATCAATATTTCAGAAGGTGTGATCGCACGTATCAAACAGGTCAATATCGTCGGTAACAAGGTGTTCGATGACGATAAGCTGTTGGGCGAACTTCAACTGGGCGTGCCAGGTGCATTCGGCTGGTTTTCCAGTGCCGATGAATATGCCAAGCCGAAACTCGCAGCCGATCTGGAAACGCTCAAGTCCTATTATCAGGATCGCGGCTATATCAAGTTCACCATCGAATCCACTCAGGTCAGCATTACACCGGATAAGAAAGATATCTATATCACCATCAATGTCAATGAAGGTGACAAGTACACGATCAAGGAGATCAAGCTGGCCGGTGAGATGGTCGTTGCCGAAGACGAACTGCGCAAACTGTTATTGGTCAAGGCCGGTGACCTGTTCTCGCGTCAGAAAATGATCGAGGATAAAGACCTGCTTACCCGGCGCCTGGGCAATGAAGGTTATGCTTTCGCCAAAGTGAATGTGCTGCCTGAACTGGATGAAGAGAACAAGCAGGTATCGCTGACCTTTTTCATGGAGCCGGGTAAAAAAGTTTACGTACGGCGTATCCAGTTCTTTGGTAACTACAAAACCAACGATGAAGTGCTGCGTCGGGAAATGCGTTTGATGGAAGGTTCGGAACTGGTCAACACCCAGCTGGAACGTTCAAAAATTCGCCTGCAGCGTCTCAGTTATGTGGAAGAAGTCAGTATCGATAAGGTGCCGGTGGCAGGTACCGACGACCTGGTCGATCTTGAAGTCAAAGTCACTGAGCGCCTGTCGGGAAGTTTTAATATCGGTGCCGGTTTCTCTCAGTCTCAGGGTTTTGTCTTCAATCTCGGTTTGCAGATGGAAAATCTGATGGGAACCGGTAAGCGTCTGGGAATCAATTTCAGTAATGATGATGCTAACCAGGTATACAGTCTGTCTTTCACCGATCCTTATTATACGGTCGACGGAATCAGTCGGACCTTTAATCTGTCGTATCGAAAACGTGACTTTGCAGAAGAAAGTACAGCTAACTTCCTGACCAATGTTTACGGCGCCAGCGTGGTTTACGGAGTCCCGCTGACGGAATACGATAGTATTCGACTTGGTATCGGTTACGAAAATACCCAGGTTATGCGTAATACGGTATCAGTATCTACCCAGGATGTGTTGCAGTTCATGGAACAGTATGGCGATGACCCGCTGGGTACTGATGGTCTGCATCACGAGGCGACGGTTTCGGCAATGACATTGACTGCGAGTTATACGCACGATACACGTAATCGTACCGTGTTCGCCAGCAGTGGTAGTTCGCAATCGGTGTATCTGGATATGACAGCGCCCGGCAGTGATATCGAATATTATAAATTGAGTTATCGGACCAAGTTCTACTTTGACGTCAGTAAGGACCTGACACTGCTGCTGAATTCAGATATTGCATTCGGTGACGGCTATGGTGACAATGACGTGCTTCCGTTCTTTGAACGTTTCTATGCCGGTGGCCTGCGCACCGTGCGTGGCTTCGACAGCAATTCGCTGGGGCCGATCGATGCAGGCACCCTTGATCCGCGCGGTGGTGATATTCGAACTGTGGCCGGTGCCGAGTTGATCTTCCCTGTACCGTTTATGGAAAAATCACCGCGTTCTGTGCGCTTGAGCGCATTTTATGATATCGGTAACGTGTTTTTGAAGGATGAGGGTGGATTCGATAAAGATGAATTGAGAAGCTCGGTCGGTGTCTCGTTCGTCTGGTTGGCGCCTATTGGGCCGCTGCAGTTCAGCTGGGCCGTGCCGGTCGAAGAAAAACCAGAAGATGATATTCAGAATTTCCAGTTTAGTATTGGATCATTTTTCTAGGAGGGTTGATTGTGAAGAAAAGTTTAATGTTAGTTTTCCTGCTGCTGTTTAGTGCGCCCGTATTTGCCGAAGGTGTAAAGGTCGGTTTCGTGAATAGTCAGAAAATTCTGACCCAGGCGCCGCAGATCGAAGATATCAATAAGCGCTTGCAGGATCGTTTTGCGGAACGAAAGAAAGCGCTTGATAGCGAGCAGGCTGAGCTGCAATCCGAAGGCGAAGAAATTGAGCGTAATTCAGTGCTGATGACCGAGGACAAGGCAAACAAGGCGCGCAAGGATTTTGTTGGCAAACTTCAGCAGTTCAAGGCCAAGGAACAACAGCTGGCCGGTGAAATTCAATCATCCAGATCTCAGGAATTGCGTGAGCTTAAGCGAATCGTCAACCAGGCCGCTAAGGAAGTGGCTGAAGCAAAAAAATTCGACCTGATCGTCACCGAAGGTGTCGTCTATGTGGATGACAAACTTGATTTAACCGAGGATCTGCTCGAAAAACTGAAACAGCTTCGCGCGGCCAAAAAATAACAGCGAGCCGTTATCATGGCTTATACACTGAATCAGCTTGCGGAACAGGTGGGTGGTCGCGTCGTTGGTGACGGCGACTGCGTAATCGAGTGTGCCATGTCCATCGACGAGGCGGTAGCCGGTGCGATCAGTTTTGTCAGTTCGACAAAATTTGCCAGTTATCTGGAGAATACTCGCGCCTCAGCGGTGATTATCAATGAAGACCTGCTGGAACAGGCCCGGGTGCCGGCCCTGGTGGTGAGTAATCCGCGTGCTACTCATGCTCGGGTGCTAACACTGCTTTATCCGCAACCGGAGCCGGAAGCCGGTGTTCATCCAAGCGCTGTCATTCATCCCGGTGCCAAAGTTGCCGCATCGGCCAGCATTGGCGCTCAGGTGGTGATCGAGGCGGATGCCGTCGTCGGTGAGCACAGTTATCTCGGCCCCGGTTGTGTGCTGGGCCGTGGCTCGACCCTGGGTCAGCATGTTCGCCTGAACGCAAATGTCAGTGTTTACCATGGTTGCCATATCGGCGACTACACTATTATTCATGCCAATTCGGTGGTCGGTGCCGATGGTTTCGGTTTTGAAAAAGACGGCGACCAGTGGTTAAAGATTCCCCAGGTTGGTGGGGTGGTCATCGGTCGTCATGTCGAAATCGGTGCCTGTTCGACCGTTGATCGCGGAGCCCTTAAGGATACGGTGATCGAAGATGGCGTCAAACTCGATAACCATATTCAGATTGCTCACAACGTATATGTTGGCGAAAATACCGTGATGTCCAACGGTGTTGGCGTCGCCGGCAGTACTCGAATCGGGAAAAATTGCCTGATCGGCGGCATGACCGGGATAAAAGATAATATCGAAATTACAGATAATGTTATTATTACAGCTATGTCACTGGTCTCCAAGCCGCTGACCAAAGCGGGATCTTACTCGTCCAACACGCCCATCGACGATACGCGTACCTGGCGAAAGAATACTGCCCGATTCAGGCAGCTGGATGAACTGGCCCGTCGGCTGCAACAGTTAGAAAAAAAAATTAGAGATTAGATCCGGGGTTTTCGTTTTGAATACAATGAACGTAAATGAAATTATGAAGATGCTGCCGCACCGCTACCCCTTTTTGCTGGTGGACAGGGTCATCGATTTTGAAGTTGGCAAATATCTGATTGCAGAAAAAAACGTGACCATCAACGAACCCTTTTTCCAGGGGCACTTTCCCGGCTACCCGGTGATGCCGGGTGTATTGATTATGGAAGCCCTGGCACAGGCAACCGGTTTGCTGGGCTTTAACACCATGGGTGCCGATGCCAGCGAAAGTCAGCTATATCTGTTCGTCGGTATCGACAATGCGCGTTTCAAACGTCAGGTCGTGCCAGGTGACACACTAACGCTGAAAGTCGATTTCCTTAAGAAATCGCGCGGTATCTGGAAGTTCGAATGTGAAGCCAGGGTTGGTGAAGAGCTGGCGGCCAGCGCAACCATCATGTGTGCGGCCCGCGACAAACCCGAATAAACCGGCACTATTTCGTACAGGCTTATGATTCATCCTACTGCGATTATCGATGCATCCGCAAAGATTGCCGACGATGTCGAGATTGGCGCCTACAGTATTATTGGTGCCGATGTCGAGATTGCGGCCGGTACCTGGGTTGGTCCCCATGTTGTCATCAATGGGCCGACACGTATCGGTCGAGACAATCGTATCTTTCAGTTCGCCTCCATCGGTGAACAGCCTCAGGATCTTAAATATTCCGGTGAGCCGACTCGCCTGGAGATCGGCGATCGAAACACGATTCGTGAATACGTGACTTTCAACCGCGGTACAGAGGATGGCGGCGGGCTGACCAGCATTGGCAGCGATAATCTGTTTATGGCCTATGTGCATGTTGCTCACGACTGCCACGTCGGTAACAACGTGATCCTGGCCAATTCCGCATCCCTGGCCGGCCACGTGGAAGTCGGTGATCATGCGATTCTCGGTGGTTTTACCCTGGTGCATCAGTTTACCCAGATCGGCGCGCACTGTTTTACCAGTATGGGTTCGGCGGTCAACCAGGATGTGCCGCCCTATGTGGTGGTGTCCGGTAATTATGCCGAGCCGCATGGAATCAACAAGGTGGGGCTGAAACGTCGCGGTTTTTCCGATCAGGCGATTCGCGCCATTCAGAATGCCTACAAGATCATGGTGCGCTCAAAGCGTCCGCGCGAAGAGTCACTGCGCCAGGTACAGCCGCTGGCTGATGAGTTTGATGAAGTGAAGCTGTTCGTCGATTTCATCCAGAACAGCAAACGCGGTATCGTTCGTTAGTCAGTCCTGGAGCAGCTCGAAGGCGAGCTGTGCCACGTTCCTCGAGCCGCCCGGCTTGCCCAGTTTTTCCCTTAATCCGGCCATTTCACTGATCATGGTGTTGCGATAAGTGATGTCGTCGAGCAGGCGCTCCACTTCATCGGCGATCGCCCGGGGACGGGCCTCGTGTTGAATGAGCTCACGGACGATTTCTTTCTCCGCCACGATATTGGCCAGACCGATGTGATCGATGGTGACCATGCGTTTGAGAATGAAGTAGGAGAGTGGTGCAATTCGGTAGGTGATGACATTCGGGACGCCCATCAGGGCGATTTCCAGCGTTGCCGTACCGGAAGCAGTGATGATGGCGTCGCACACCTGCATCACATCGTAGGGGCAGTCCTGTACCGTGTGAACGCCGAGTGCTGCATAGGCTTCCAGTTGCGGCTGAATATCCTCGGGTTTCAGGGTGCTGGCGATGGGCAGGATGAACTGTAGTTCCGGGTGGCGTTGCCTGAGCAACTGAGCCGCCTTGAGCTGGATCGGCAATACCCGTTTGATCTCGCCCTTGCGCGAACCGGGAAACAGGCCGATGATGCGTCGGCCCTCATCGAGCCCGAAGTGTTGCAGGTCCTCTGCTTTGCTGCGCAACGGGCGAACTTCATCCACCAGCGGATTGCCGACGAAACTCACCGGCACCCCGGCATCGCGATAAAACTTTTCTTCGAACGGGAACAGCACTGCCATCATATCGATGATTTCACCGATCTTGTGAACCCGGTGCGGGCGCCAGGCCCAGACCTGTGGGCTGATGTAGAACAGCACTTTCACACCGCTTTGTTTGGCGGCGCGTGCCAGGCGGAAATTGAATTCCTGATAGTCGACGAGAATCAACAGGTCGGGTGGATTGCGCTGGATCTCTTCGATCATTGCATTCAGTACACCCTTGATTCGGCGGTAGTTGAGTAAAACCTCGACAATGCCCACCACCGCCAGGTCGGCGCAGTCGAACAGCATTTCGGCACCGGCGGCACGCAGTTTGTCACCACCCATGGCGCGGGCGTGCACATCGGGCATCATTTGTTGCAGGGCTTTGAGCAGGTTGGCGGCGTGTAAATCGCCGGACGCTTCACCGGCGCTGATCAGAACGGTTCTGGGCATGCTGTCTCGAAATGAATTTTGAATTAATGTCCGCCGGGTCGCGGCCTGACGAGTGTATCTTTACCGGCGTTCGAAGCCAAGCCAGATGCGAAATTCGGCGCTGCGAGTAATGGCGGTTCTCGCCTGGCTGGCAATGCGTATAATGAGCCCTTTTCCAGAGGCGCAATGATTCGCTTATGATCGGTTCGACACGTATTCATCTGCTCGGGGACGACCCGGCATTCACTTTCGATCTGTCGCCCTATCGGCATATCGCCGGTCTGGACGAAGCGGGCAGGGGGCCGCTGGTAGGCGCGGTGGTGGCGGCAGCAGTGATTCTCGATCCGGACGATCCGATCATCGGTCTGCAGGATTCCAAGAAGCTGAGCGAGACGAAACGGGAAGTCCTGGCGGCGCAGATCAAATCGCGCGCCCGGTCCTGGGCCGTGGTCTCTGTCGAGGCCGAGCAGATCGATCGCATCAATATTCTGCAGGCCAGTCTGCTGGCCATGCAGCAGGCGGCGGAGCAGCTCAGTGTGGCGCCGGACCTGGCGTTGGTGGATGGCAACAAGTGTCCCCGTTTGCCCTGTCCGGCACAGGCGGTGGTGAAGGGGGATGGTCGGGTGAGCGCGATTGCCGCCGCTTCCATCCTGGCCAAGGTGGAACGGGATCGGCAGATGCATGTGTTGCACGCCGAATATCCCGGCTATGGTTTCGATCAGCACAAGGGCTATCCGACCAAACTGCATATGCAGCGGCTGCAGGAGCTGGGTCCCTGCCCACTTCATCGTCGCAGCTTTGGCCCGGTTAAAAAATTGATATTCGACAGATAGTTAGCTTAATTTCTTAAAGTGTTTCGAGGCGCAGGACAGGGGGCGCCGAGGATGTGCGTCGAGGTTCCACGGGGGTTCTGGTGCGGAGTGGGGTGAAGTCCTGCTCGGCGTGGAAAAAACTCTGGATAAAGTGGTAAACCGGGGCCCGATTTATGATTAAAATAGGACCGGAATGGTTATCAGCAGTCGGGGTCGACAACCCCACGTGTACAGGCAAGACCCGTGAACGATCTGCTCAGCAATGATATATGTCAGCCCATAAATGTTAATAAACAATAATTTATATAAACTACTTAAAGTAAATTAGAATCTAATAGCCGTTCATGAATCCACGCTT
>CBDULQ010000068.1:0-15366 GCA_965368115.1 uncultured Gammaproteobacteria bacterium
TGACATTGCATTGTTGTTGACTCCTGTAGAGTTATTTGCCGATTTGTTGTTGTAAGTCATTTTAAGCGACCCGCTTATCCGACAATGTAAGTTTTGTTTAAGTTTCGGTTAATATTAGCAGCCTAAGATCAGCATAAAAATAATATGGAGTTGCGGACGTGAATCAAGACGATAATAAAGTCAAAGTATGGGACCTGTCGGTGAGAATTTTTCACTGGTCCCTGGTGACCCTGTTTGTGTTGTCCTATCTGACCGGAGACGAGCTGGATACGGTACATGCCTGGTCGGGTTACGGTATTGTGACTCTGTTGATTTATCGCGTGTTGTGGGGACTGGTGGGTACGCGTTATGCGCGTTTCAGTAATTTTATTTACGCTCCTGCGCGCATTAAGTCTTATCTTAAATCACTGCTCGGTTCGAAGCCGGAGCATTATTACGGCCACAACCCGGCCGGGGGGCTGATGGTCCTGTTATTGCTGATCAGCCTGAGCCTGAGTTGTTTTACCGGTCTTAAAGCTTATGCCGAGGAAGGCCATGGTCCGCTGGCGGATGCACAGATCACACTGATCGGCCCGGCCTATGCCGACGATGATGAACATGACAACAAAAGTGGCGACGGCAAACATGAAGGCGACGAATTCTGGAAAGAGATCCACGAGTTTTTCGTCAACTTGACGCTGTTTTTAATTATCGTGCACATCGCCGGCGTGTTTATTGCCGGTCGATTGCATCGGGAGAATCTGGTCAGACCGATGATCAACGGTTACAAGGACCCGATTGAATGAATCACAGTGCGTGATTGAGTAAAAAAGAAACCGGCAGGATGCCGGTTTCTTTTTGTCCTGCTGAACCTCTTTCCCTGGGCAGGCAGGATGTTTGACACCTCGCCTGCCATTATCATTGCGGCTCTTCCACCAGCGATTCTTCCGCATAGTCGAAGGCCGGGTCGGTGAGCGCTGCGCTGACCAGTTCGTTACTTTGCAGATCGTCGAGTTTCACAACGTGCAGACTATCGTTATCGGATGTTCCGGCAGAAGCCGAGTACACCGCTCGGGTCATATCGCTGGCCCATTTCAACAGCTGGCTCGATTCAAAAGTGAAGATATCCGCTGACGTCCATACCGCCTGACCCTGATTGTCGAAGATGCGCCAGTTGCCGGGATGGAACGCGCTGCTCTCATCCAGCGACAGCAGGCTGATACGGCTACCGTCCGGTGACCAGCTCAGCGCTTCGATGGACAGATTACCGGGAACACTCAGTGCCTGTGCATTGCTTAATCCATTACTGGCCACGACATAGGCGACTTCGCTGCCGACCGGTTTGCTCTTGTAGGCGATCTGGCTGTCGTCAGCTGACCACAGGTATTCATCCTCGCTGAGCATTTCATTAGTCGCCAGGTCATGATTCAGATCATCCAGCGATCCGACGTCCCTGTCATAAACAATCAGACTGGTTTCGTTTGAAACTAAACCGGTACTCACATCATAACCTGCGACGAAGGCCAGTTTGTTGTTGTTATGTGCCCAGCGCAGTTCACCGAATTCATTGGTGGTGGCAATACGGGTGCTAAGCAGGTTAGGCACGTCAAAGATGTTGATGCCCACCTGCAGGTTCGAATCCGGAAAGCCGTGTACGCCCTGTGCCAGCAGGGTGCTGTCCGGTGACCAGGTGTAATCCATGATCTGTACGCTAGTGCCGGCTGGTCCCGTGGCCATGAAGGAGGCCGTACCGCCGTCGCTGGGCACCGCGGCGATGATGTATTGATTGTCACCATTACTGAAGTCGTCGGTACGGAAGGCAATGTACTGGCTGTTCGGGGAGAATTTGAAGGACACGATTTCTTCGTTGGTCTGATCGCCAACGAAGTGCAGCCATTGTGAAGACGTGCTCTGGGTCTGGTTGCGTGTGTCGTTGCACCACAGGCTGATCTGGCGATAAGTCGGGTCATCGAGCACCCAGGCCAGATAATGACTGTTCGGTGACCACTGGTACTGGTGATCGACAAATACGGAGCTGATGAAAATGCTCAGATTGGACGCTTCGAACAGACCACTGCCGTCGACATTCACCGAATACAGGCGCAGCCGATCATCGAGGCTGCCGTCATCGGCGCGGAAGGCCAGCTTGCTGCCGTCCGGCGCCCATTTGAAATCCGCCACATCCGCATGGGTCTGGCTGAGCTGGCTCAGCTTGATCGGCGCGTTGCCGTCGATTTCCGCCACATATAAATCCATCTGGCCGGCGACGTCCTGGTCTGCGATATAGGCGACATATTCGCCGTCAGGGGAGACCGCGAAATGGCTGATTTCAGTGAACGGCGTTGCAGACAGGGTTTTCGACATCACCGACTGATCGTCGGGGGCGGCAATCAGTTGCTGCTGATCGGGACTGAGGTAGATCAGGGTTTCCGGTCGTCGTGGGTCGCTGGCCGGACCACCACCGCCGCCACCGCCGCAGCCGGTGGTCATGAGCAGGGTCAGTACGCCACAGGCGATCAGTGAATATGAAGTGTTCATGGCATTTTCCTTGTCTGTGATTTGCGTTGTTACGGGTAGGTCGGCGGGGAGCGAGAAATCGGATCGCATTTTTTCGCGGTTTTTGTGGGGTGCCGGAGTCCTTGTCAGGCAGGGCGAGTCGCCGGGCAGGAAGGAAAAATCGATCCGATTTATCGGTCCCGGAGACTTATCGAACAGGCCCCGGGACCGCAGGATGCGCAAGTGTTCCGGGTTACTGGTATAGTGGAACCGGTTCCGTATCAGGGGATGTTACGGGCCGGGCTCTGCGTAAATACAATGACAATCTATGCTGTTGAAACCTGATCGTTTTCCTGTTCGCTCTCTGGGTGCGCTGTTGCTGATACTGAATGTATCGGCACAGGCTCAGCTCGACCCCTATTCGACCGATCCGCTGGACCGGCAGGTCGAGCTGCCGGATTTCGCGCCGGCGCCGGTTGATGCCGGGAACATTCTCCCGCCGATCCTGCCCGAGTCCACCGGGTCGGCAGCAGACCTGTTGAGCGGAGAACGCTTCGTCCTGCGCGGTGTGCATTTCACCGGCAACATGCTGTTCAGTGACGCCGAGTTGCAGGCGCTGGTCCGGCCGTTGCTGGATACCGAGATCGGTCTTGCTCAGTTGCAGGGTTTGCGGGATCGAATCAGTCGTTATTACATCGACCGCGGTTACATCAGTTCCGGTGCATTGATTCCCGAGCAGCAGGTCACTGCCGGCGTGGTGGAAATGCGCATCATCGAAGGCCGGCTCAATCAAATCGACATCCAGGGGACCGAGGCACTGGATGCCGATTATGTGCGCAGTCGTCTGCTGTTCGCCGCACAACCGGTGCTCAATCTGGCAAAGCTGGAACAGGCGCTGTACCTGTTGCAACAGGACCCGCGCATTCGACGTATCGATGCGCAACTGAAACCGGGTGATCGCCCGGGACAATCGCTGCTGGCGGTGAAGCTGGTGGAAGCGGATCCGGTGCAACAGTTTTTCGGCGTCAACAACCATCACGCACCCGCCATCGGAGCCGAAGGGGTTTATTACAACTGGCGACATCTCAACTGGAGCGGGCAGGGCGATACGCTAATGCTGGGACTGGAAAAAACCCGTGGCCTGAACGCGATCGACCTGCTGTACGATCAGCCGCTGAACGGCGCCGACGACCACCTCGGTTACTTTCTTAAACTCAACGACAGCGATGTCATCGAAGGCGATTTCGAAGCGCTGGATATCGCCAGTCGATCCGGCACCCTGGGCCTGAGTTTTCGTCATCCGGTCGAACGTTCTACAGCGCATCGCTTCGACTGGTTTATCAATGCCGAGTTACGACGTAGTGAATCCTATCTGCTGGGCGATACTTTTTCATTTTCGCCGGGACCGGAGAACGGTGTGTCGCGGATCAGTGTGTTGCGTACCGGTACGGACATGCAGTGGCGTTCACCGCGGCGGGTGATCGCGGCACGCGCGACCCTGAGTATCGGCCTCGATGTACTGGATGCAACGCGACATGACGATGAGACTCCGGACGGGGTGTTCACCAGTCTGTTGTTGCAGGGACAATGGGCGCAACGTTTCGAGACGCTCAACAGTACACTGGTCCTGCGTATGGATGCGCAGTTTGCGGACAATTCCTTGCTTGGCCTGGAACAGTTTGCCATCGGTGGTCATGCCACGGTGCGCGGGTATCGGGAGAACAGCCTGGTGCGTGATCAGGGCGCGGTTGCGTCGATCGAATGGCGGGTGCCTTACTTCGTCGCGGAGCATGGCGCTGCACAACATGCCGTCGCATTGTTTTACGATGTGGGTTACGCAAGCAACATCGATGCTCCGGCACCGGAGGTAGATAGCCTGAGCAGTGTTGGTATGGGTTTGACCGGACAGTTCACTGCGGCGTTACAGTATCAGCTCTACTGGGCGGATGCGCTGGATGACGAACTGATTATCGATGACGATGATTTGCAGGACGAAGGCATTCATTTCAGTATCAGCTATCATTGGTAAACAACTTGTTCACATATAACAGGGACTCTATATCATGAACGATATCTACCAGACACCGGAAGCGGACCTGGAACAGGACGACCCGAGTAAATCCTACGACTATAAACTCTACAAGATATCGGGTATCGGTATCGCGACCATGGTGGGTACGATACTGGCGGGTGGTTACCTGATGTCGGTGAATCACCGGCGTCTCGGGAATACGGACAAGGCAAAGTCGACACTGCTGTATTCCTTCCTGGCTTTTGTCGGTATTCTGGTAATCGCTTTTCTGATACCGGAAGATCTCAATATTCCCGACGTGGTGTTTACCGTGGCGCAGGTGGCGGCCATGGTGGCAATCGCGCAGCAGTGGTTTGATGCGCCGATCAGAGAGCACCGGGCGAACGGTGGTTTACTGGCGTCCAACTGGAAAGCCTTCGGCATTTCATTGTTGTTTATGATTGTGCTCGGCCTGTTGTTCTGGGGTGCACTGATGCTGTTTGTGTTTGGTGTGAACGGTGAGCAGGCCGCGGGATTGTAATTCAGTTTGTTGCCTGGAAAGTTACGGTACCTGGAGTTGGGACAGGGTGCCGGCACTGTAACTGACCGCATAGACTTCCAGGAACTCGTCTTCGCCGAAGGACACGATGCCGGGCAGGTTGCCGATCTGGCGTTGTCCACTGATCGTCCGAGTGGTATTCGAATAATGCAGACCCATCACATCACCGCTGAAAAAGTCCGCATAGAGTACAGTGCCGCACAGGTCGGCGAACTGGTTACCGCGGTAGGTGGGACCGGAAAAATATTCTTCGTCATTGAACAGGCCGCTGCTGGGTGAATTGTATTGCTGATAAATCGGTAATGTCTGGTGAGTGCTGTTGCCATCCCAGTTGCCGCTGCCGTCGAATTCGGTACAGGGTGAACTGCCGAGTCCTCCGTGGGTATTGCTGCCCTCGCAACCGGACCAGCCGTAAAACAGTGCGCGTTCTATCCGGTTAATTTCGTCGTAGTAAGCACCGTTGTCACCCAGGTAAATATTGCCGTCCAGTGGATCGAAAGCGAAACGCCAGGGAATTCGGAAGCCATAGGCAAAGATCGTCGCTTGTCCGCTACTTCGATCGAACAGGTTGGAAAAATAATTCGCCAGCAGTGCCGGGTTATTGCCAGGTATGGCATATTCCAGTCCGCTGTCCTGGGCATCGACGTTGATGCTTAACAGTTTGCCCGGTAGCTGGGTTTCGTCATATCCGGTGTTCTGATTGTTGGCATCCGCCACACTGATATACAGGTAAGGCTGACTTTCCACACCAAATGCCAGGTGGCCCGCATTGCGGACGGCACCGCCGGGTATTTCCAGTAACAGTCGCTGCGCCATGGCACCCGGCGTGCCGTCGCTGTTGAGTGCACTGGCATCGAACTCGGCAATCAGGATACAGGGATCGTTACCGGCGCTGCATTGACCACCAGCCATGGCGCCTGTCGGTCGTGAAATGTAATACACATAAAACAGGTTGTTGGTTTCGAACTGTGGATGAAATGCCAGGCTGAGTAGTCCGTTCATGTCCTCCAGCGTATTGCCGTTGTTGTACACCCGGTCACTGATGTCAAGAAAGTTACCACTATCCAGGCTGCCGTTGCTGACCGAGCGTACAGTGCCGCCCTGTTCGACAATGAACAGGCGGCCGCTATTGTCACCGGCGTGGGTAACCTGCAATGGATTGTTCAGGTCACTGACCATGGTTTGCCAGCTGATGTCCGGTATTGTCGGCGGGGGAGTGGTTGCGACACAGGCGAGTTCGGCTGAGCTCAGTTGCTGGTATTGTGCAACAATGTTGCGATCGGCATTCATGGTGAGGGAACACAGGCTATTGCCGCTGCAGTCTCCATTCCATTGTTGCAGTCGGTATTTGAGATTCGGCTGGCTACTGATGCTGAGACGGGTCCCGTCCGGATAATCCAGGCCGCATTGCTGACCCGGATTGCACTGGCTGTTACTGTTATCGTCCAGATTGCTGATGATCAGTGTGCCCTGGTCACCATTATCGATACTCAGGGTATAGCTTGTCGTTGAATTGCCGGACATGCCGCCACCGCCGCCGCCACAGGCCTGCAGCATCAGCAGGCTGGTGCAGAGTAAAACGATGCAGGGTGCTGACTTGCTCATTTGTGTCTGGCCTCGGACCCGAATTCGATTGCCTGGTTACCGCTCATGACAACAAGGTCCGCGTTAAGCTGCAAGTCGGATCATCTATTTAACACCTGTTCGTTACAGCGGTTTGACGCCGGATCGAGACGAACAGATTCTTTGTGCCTGGCATCGACTTTAACATAAAATGATCCGATTCCAGCACATCGGCTGTCTTATCGTTTATGACGCTTATCCGTAACCATCATTTATTGCCCGGTCTGCTACTGCTTTGCAGCGGTAGTCAATCAGTGTTCGCTGATGTAGTGCGTGACGGCAGCATCGGGCCGGGTGTGGGTACGCAACCGACTGGTCCCGCCTTCGTCATCGACGAAAGCATGGGACAGCTTAACGGTACGAATCTGTTTCACAGCTTCAGCCAGTTCGACCTGAGCAGCGGTCAGTCCGCCAGCTTTACCGCCGTGTCCAGTGTGGACAATGTCATCTCGCGCATTACCGGTGGCTCACCATCCAGCATCGACGGCGCCGTGAGTTCCGCCATACCGGGCGCCAATCTGTTTCTGATCAATCCATCGGGACTGGTGTTCGGGCCGAATGCGACGGTCAATGTGGATGGTTCGTTCTATGTTTCCAGTGCCGATTACCTGCGCTTCGATGATGCAACACAATTCACGACAGGCGACAACGGCAGCCCGTTGCTCAGCAGTGCCGCTCCTGCGGCGTTCGGATTCCTCGGCAACGGTTCCGGTAGCATTACCCTGAATCAGAGCAAGATCACCGTCGCTTCGGGTGAAACCATCGGTCTGGCGGCAAACGGCATCAGTATCAGCGATGACGGCAATTTTCCGGGTTTCAGTAATGCAACACTGCTTGCACCCGAGGGGGTGATTGCCATTCAGTCGGTGGCCTCGGCTGGTGAGATCAGTGTCGATCCGGCATTACTGAATACGCTGCAGATACCGGCGCAAAGTGCGGATCTGCACATCGTCAACAGCCTGCTCGACACCAGCGGCAATACACCGGGTGGTGTCTGGTTGCGTGGCGCGACGCTGCAACTGGATGCCAGTACCGTGCTGTCGAACATGATCGGTAGCGGCGATGCCGGCGATATTCATATCGACGCCGATCAGTTCATCGGTAACGGCGTTGGCGGTGTGATTTCGAGCACTGCGGCGGACGGTAATGGTGCGAGTATTTTTGTCGACGCCAACAGTGTGCAACTGAATCCGGGTTTTGCATTGAATGCCTCGACCGAGGCGCTGGCTACCGGTACTGCAGGCGATATCAACGTGACCGCCCGCGAGCAGATTCTACTCGATGGCGGCAATACCCTGGTGGCCTTGAGTACCGAGTCGCGTGGTGCGGGTCAGGCCGGCAACATCCTGCTCGATGCGCCCGTGGTGATGATCGACAATGCCATCGTCGAAGCCAATACCCTGTTCAGCGGTGATGCGGGTGATATTCAGATCAATGCGCAGCAGCTCGACATCATCAACGGCGGTCGCGTGTGGGCGGCTAACCAGGGTAGCGGCAGCGGTGGTGCGATTACGCTCAATGCCAGTGAGTCGATACATATCGCCGGACCAGTGGAACCGGAAATTGCCGATATCGTTTCCAGTGAAACCTTCGGTGCGGGCAGTGCCGGAACCATCAGCATTACGACACCGGTATTGAGCATCGATGAAGCGGAGATCAAAGTCAGTTCGAAAGGTGCCGGCGACGCCGGTGTGTTGAATGTGCAGGCGGATCGTATCGAGCTGATCAACGGCGGGCAGTTATCCGCCACCACCCAGTTCGGCGGTCAGGGCGGCAACATTCAGATCGTCGCCAGTACATCCCTGTTGATCAGCGGTGACGACGGCACCGACAACGGTAGCGGTGTGTTCACCGATTCCCGTGTCACCTCGACCGGTGATGCCGGGGATATCAGTATCAGCACGCCGACATTGATACTGCAAGACAACGGCGAAATTCTATCCGATACATTGGGCAGCGGTGCCGGTGGCGATATTACCATCAATGCACAAAACATGACGCTGAACGATGACGCGGAAATCGCCAGCGATGTGGAAGGCAGTGGTAACGGCGGTCACATCGTTATCAACAGTGCCGTGCTGGCCATGAACGACGAAGCGGAAATCAGTGCCGACACTAACCCGGGCAGTACCGGTGCCAGCGGCGATGTACTGATCAATGCCAGTGAAGCGGTACGCATGCGTATGCGTACCGAGGTCGGCGAGGAAGCGGGTATTTTCACCAACTCGGAAGGCGACGGTGACGCGGGCGACATTGCCATCAACACACCGCTGTTGTCCATGGATGGTGCGGTGCTCAATGCACTGACTGCGGGTGACGGTCTCGGCGGTAACATCGATTTGCAGGTCGGTCGACTGGCGTTGAACAACCGCGCGGCCATCTCTGCATTGAGTGAAGGTAATGGTGATGCGGGTAACATCAGTATCCTCGGTGCCGACCGTATCGTCGTTGAAGGTGGTAGTGCAATCACCACCGAATCCGCCGTCAGTAACGGCGGTAATATCACCATCGCCGCGAGCAACTATGTGTTGCTGCGCGATTCGCGGGTGACGGCCAATGTCAATGACGGGGTCGGCGGCAACATTACCGTCAGCGCCGATACCGTGGCACTCGATCAAAGTCCCATGGTCGCCCAGGCCGGTGACGGGCAGGGTGGCGCCATCGTCATCAATGCCAACAAGTATTTCAACGACGACAGCCTGGTCAGTGCATCGGCGGGACCGGCGGGTATTTCCGGTACTGTGCAGATCAATGCGCCGGATATCGATCTGTCCAGCAGCATGACTCGATTGAAAACCGAGTTCGTCGATGCGGCATCGCTCATCGCGTCCATCTGTACCCTGGATCGTGATCAACGACGCGGACATTTCCTGGTCAGTCAGCGTCGCGGTTTGCCCAGCAGTCTGGCAGGTATCCCCTTGCCGTTGCTGAACCAGCCCGAGTTGCAGCTCGAGGTCGACGACGAACAGCAGTACAGCGATGCTCGAGTCATCGAATTGTCGACGGCTGCTCGGCATGCTATGGATGTGGGTGACGCGCAACAGGCCATCGACAAGTTGCAACAGGCGCAAACCCGTGTCGACAGCCTGCAACCCGGAGCGGCACGCTGGTACTCGTCGATACACCTGGCACGTAGTCAGGCCATGTTATCCGCGATGGAAGAAAAATATAAAGCCTCTAATCTGTTGCACGCCAACCGCCTGTTGCAACAGGTGGCGCGACAGGCGCTGGATCGAAAGGACAGACGTGCCGCGGCTTTCGCGCTGGGTAACCAGGCCCTGTTGTACCAGCAGCAACAACGTTTAGCTGAAGCCTTATACCTGTTGCGTCGCGCTCAACATCAGGCGCGCGACGGCAATGTCGGTGAAGCGCTGTACCTGTGGTTGTGGAAAGAGGGTGAAGTGCTGTGGAAGCAGGGGCGCAGTCGCGATGCCATACGCGCTTATCAGCGTGCCGTGGATGTGCTTAACGAGACGCGCCAGGATGCACTGGTCAATCGACGTGACGACCAGGCTTTCTTCCTGACCCAGATTGCACCGGTGTATCGTGACCTGGCCGATGTGTTGCTGCAGTCTGTGGATCGCGTCCAGCCGCAACACCGAGCCGTGTTGCTGCAACAGGTGCGGGCTACCATGAATGCCTTCCGCGCCGCCGAGTTGCGCAACTACTTTGTCGATCCCTGTATTGCCGACCAGGGTGAGGATAGTGTCGCACTGGATCAGGTGTCACCTGATGCGGCCATTATCTATCCGATGATCATGCCGGATCGGCTGGAAATTTTGCTCAGCTTCGGCGGCGATCTGCAGCGTTTCAAGGTGGCGGTCGACAGCCGACAACTGATCAGTCAGTTGCGCCGTTTTCGTATTGCACTGCAACAGCCGAATTCAAAACGGCATCGCGGTTACGGCAAGGCGTTGTACCAGTTACTGGTCGCGCCTTATGAATCCCTGTTGCAGCAGCACGATATCAAAACGCTGGTGTATGTCATGGACGGACCGCTGCGTACCATTCCCATGGCGGCGCTCAATAACGGCGACGATTACCTGATCGATCATTATGCGCTGGCCACCTCCGTCGGACTGGATCTGGTACAACCGCGACCACTCGATCCGCAACATGTACAGATGCTGATGGCGGGTATCAGCGAACCGCTGGATGGCTTCCCGGCTCTGCCGTATGTGCCGGAGGAATTCAACAGTCTGCAACAGATGTTCGGTGGCGACGTGTTGCTGAATCAGCGTTTTCGTCTGGAACCTTTCCGGCGTGCGCTGGGTGAGGAACAGCCGAACCTGGTGCACCTGGCATCCCATGCCAAATTCAGTGGCAAGGCGGACAGCAGTTTTCTGCTCGCCTATGACGGCCGGATCACGCTGAATCGCATGGCCGATTACATCGGTCAGCGCAGTGATCGAAGCACACCGCTGGAATTGCTGGTGCTCAGTGCCTGTGAAACCGCGGCCGGTGATGATCGTGCCGCACTGGGGCTGGCGGGTGTGGGTGTGAAAGCGGGTGCGCGCAGCGCGCTGGGCAGTTTATGGAGTATCCCGGATACCGCCACCTACCAGCTGATGACGCGTTTTTACCAGCAACTGAGGCAGGCGGGTGTGTCACGTGCGCAGGCGCTGCAACGCGCGCAACAGGCGCTGCGCGACGATCCACAGTTTGCGCATCCGTTCAACTGGTCGGCATTTCTGATGATCAATAACTGGTTGTAGACAAGATTTAGATCAGCCAGACCAGCACGGCGATGGCGGCTGCAATGATAAATCCACCCGGCGCTGTAGCCAGGTCACTGTCTGCTTCTATCAAGTGTCGGAAGGACCTGGGTAGCAGATGATTGATGATGAAATGACCCAGGGATGTGGACAGGTCCAGTATGCTTTCCATGGCAACATATTCCTCAATGATGAATATGTCCGACCGGCATCCTTGCCGGTGGTCATAAGATAAACGGGTGCAGGGCACTGCTGTCCCAGTAAACGAATGTCGAGCCTTTATAAAATGCAGCTATTGCCGCATCTCGATGACGAGGACATCCGCCTGGACATGAAATGCCAGGAGTAGAAATCATGTCATGCCCGCGCAGGCGGGTATCCAGTATGTTGTTGATGGGTATACAGGTCACCATCACTGGATTCCCGCTTTCGCGGGAATGACGCGTTAGTGGGATAGCAGTGAGTGCAGGGTTATTTATTGACCTTGAACAGGTGTTTCATTCCCAGGTCGGTGTCGAACTTGGCGGTTTTCAGGCAGGCGCCAATTTCTTTCATGCGGTCTGTGTGATTCGCCAGGTTCTTGCTGGCAATGCATACAAAATAGTGGCCGAATAACTGGCGCACGCCTTCTTTACCGCCTGTGTCGGGTGTCTTCTGCATGGCCCGATTGAAACACTGTTCCTTGTAGGGATTGGTTTCCTGGTAGCATTGTTGTGCACTGATCTGAAAACAGCCCTGGTAACTCGGTTGTTCGCAAATCAGCGCAGTGCCGTTTTCTTTCAGTTTGGCGGTAATGATGTCGGAGGTGAGCTGGTCGATCATATCCTGTTTGCGAGGATCGGGTGTTTGCGCCGATTGTCGCGGCTGGTTGCTGGCGCAACCGCTCAGAGCGATGATGACGAGGCATGTCAGTGCAATAATTCTGGCCATTATATTTCCTGTTAAATATTCCAGTTTCAGTCGGGGTCCTGGTAACAGATTATAGCCTGCCCAAAGGTCATCTGCAGTGCATCAGGGGAAGATTCGATTATTCGGCGCCGGTCCACCAGACCAGCAGCCTGAACAGAATGTAGAACGCCAGCAGCCAGCCGGCGGCGGTTACGGCCAGCCGTACCAGGGCTTCATTCATCAGGGCCGTGTCGTTGCTGACATTCTCGTTGAGTCGATAGAACTCGTCCACATCGATCGGTTCGGCAACCTGGTGATCCGGGTCGTTGACCAGAGCCAGTGCATCCTCGAATTGATCGTCCAGATAAATCCACAGGCTGGGCTGT
Organism: uncultured Gammaproteobacteria bacterium; assembly: GCA_965368115.1. GTDB lineage: Bacteria > Pseudomonadota > Gammaproteobacteria > SZUA-229 > SZUA-229 > CBDULQ01. The sequence goes on from CBDULQ010000068.1 coordinate 12,658, forward strand.
GTCATCAACATGGAGGTAATCATACGCGCGGTATTTTCGCCCTGAACGACTGCCGGTATGCCGCATTGTTCAAGCCGGGCCTGTAATGATCCGAGATAAGCCACGTCAGAACTGGTAGTTATCATTTTCATGACGGTTTCCTCGGCTGCGAGTTTGCGTATTGAATCGCGCCTGATTCAATATCCAGTTTCAGAATTGTTTGATGAATGGTGGAAATACCGGCAAATTATAGATCAGGAACTTGCCCGCCGACATAAACAATAAACAAATTGCTGTTCCTTACCGGTGGGCGTGTGATGAGTTTCGCGGGCGTGTTCGAGCAGTTCGAAGCGGCCACCGAATTCATCGTGCAGTTCATCGGCGCTGTAACGCATCACCGGTAGTCCGCTGCAGTGGGTCGGACCGTCTTCGGCAAAAGTCGCGACGATGACCGTGCCGCCCGGTTTTACTGCACGCAGTACCTTGCGCACATAAGCCTGGCGATCGATCTCGTTAGTCAGAAAGTGGAATACCGCCCGGTCATGCCAGACATCGAAACGACCGGCGGGGAAATTCACGTCCAGAATATTGGCTTCCAGCCAGTTGACCTTGCTGGCCTGGGCGCCGATACGTTGTTGGGCGGTCGCCAGGGCTGCGCAGGACAGATCGAGCACTGAAATATCCCGGTAACCATAGAGCAACAGGTCATCGACCAGTGTGGAGGCGCCGCCGCCGACATCGATGATGGCGCCGGACCTCGGTACGCCGGCGTCACGAATCAGTTTGAGCGACAGGTCGGCGTGGCTCTGGAACCAGCTGACCTCAGTGGCGGACTTGTTGCTGTAAACCTGTTCCCAGTGTGCTTTGGGTTCCATCGTGGCTCCGTTTTCAAAAAGGGATGTTTTGATCCTAGCACCGGATTTTGAGTTGCTCAATGCTCCGATGGTGTGTGTATTGGAATCGTTGATTCAGTCGCGATGTGATGTGTCGAGCGGCTATACGAATTGCAGCGCGTCGGCCTGTTCGATTTCGATCAGGTGTATGTGCATTTTTTCATCATGACTAAAAGCGTTATCGAATTGTGCTGCCGCAGCCAGTGCTTGCGGATGGGATGGGTCCGTACTCAGGACCAGTCGAAACCGGTTGTAGCCGTGTTCATCACGATCCGCCCGGCCTCGACGACCCAGTTCAATCACCTGTTCGGTGGCCGCAGCCAGGTGGCTATGACTAACCAGGTAAACCAGCAGGGTTTCACCGACGACAATGCGTGTACAGGGTGGGGTGACGACGGAGGATGGCAAAACCGACTGTTCGATATTTTCGAATACCGAGTCAGGGCAGCCGCAGCCCAGGGTGTGGCGGATGAAGTGAACCAGGGATGATGTGTTTACTGACATAATGACGACCTGGATCGATTAACTGGATGTTCGTATTATTCGTGTGAAAAAAGGTCCTGACCTGTTAATGATAATACAACCGGAGCGGGCGCCTGTTAATCCTGGTCAAGTCCAAGTTCTTTCTGCTTTTTTTTGCTCAGGCCCAGGGAAACAATACGGTGGGACTCCTTGATGTAGTGCCTGAGTGCCTCTTCCGTGTCCGCGGTTATTTCGTGCTGCTGTATCCATTTCATCCCTCTCGAAGCCAGATAGGGTGCCGGCCTGTAACCCGGCTCGTCGCGCAGAAACTCGTAATCCGTGTCGGAGGTCTTGAACGTGACCGCCGGGCCGGTCGACTTGTCCCAGCCGCCGATGGCGAATACCTTGCCGCCGACTTTCCACACATGAGCACCGCCCCACTGAATAACGTAGGTGGTGGCAGGTAAGGATGCACAAAAGTCGTTGTACTCTTCGTAGGTCATTCCATGGGTCCTCCGGATTAAAGGTACTGAGCTGTAAAGGTTTGTTCAAGACTGAATCTGGTGAGCCTGGCCGAATGTGTTAAAAAGAGCCCCAGTCCGCTATGCCCTCTTTTATACGTCACTCCCACGAAAGCGGGAATCCAGTAATGATGGCTTAAACGCCAATGTTACGCATCTCGCACCACAACCCGAATATTAAACCCTTCGCTTTCCTCCGGCGCCTGAAAATACTGCGTCACTTCGTGAAACATGGCCTCCGTATCAAAAGCCGCCCTTTCCGGGCTTTCCATACGTCTTTGTTCGATTTGTTTCAGGCAGATCTCATTGCTTACATCCAGATAAATAAGCTCGTTGGGTGCGTCGGCTTCGGCGATCAGCGCCCTGAACCAGTTGCGCTGCCGGATGGTGTTGGCCGGGAAATCCATCACCACATCCGTACCCGTCTTCAATATATTCACCACATGATCTTTGACTAGAGGCTTCAGCAGGGACGAATACTGGATGTAGTCATCGAATGTCGAAATCTGATCCGGGTAGAGTTTCGATAACCACTCATCTTCGGAGATCAATACGGCATTGCGTTCCCGGGCGAGTTGCTTTGATGTTGTGGATTTTCCTGCGCCCATTTTTCCGGAGAGCAGGATGAGTGTGCCGGTTTTCAAATTTCATCCTTTTTATGTGTGACATCTAGCTGACCGGGTTGCGCTCAGCAACGATAAAGCGGCAGAAATCACAATTCCCTCCACCTTGACGGGGGAGGGTTAGGGAGGGGGTAGAATGCTGAAATACATGACATTCGTTAAACATTCTCACCCTCCCCCCAACCCCCTCGGCTTGTGCTTCCTGCTTCGCTCTACCTCCTGCATCCATGC
>CBDULQ010000069.1:0-15230 GCA_965368115.1 uncultured Gammaproteobacteria bacterium
GGCGCTAAAACTGGCCACCACGTCACCGGCGGCGACACTTTCTTCGATAACACCACCATTGGTCATGCTGATCACCGGGGCATTGTCTGCGACGGGCAGCGTCGGTGTCGGTACGGTCGGGGCAGGCGGCGTCGGGGTTGTCGGTTCGGGTTGGGTGGATTGAGTCTGGTTGAGGGCAATGGCATCGTCATTGCCGCTAAAGTCCGCCGCGGCGGTGCCGGCTTCCACATTGAAATCGGTTGGCCGGGTTTCCACTTCGCCTTCACGACCTTCGCGCGCATAAACCGGTGTCTGGTGCAGACCATCGGCGCCGCCCTGATCATTACCGGCGGCGGTGGGCTCCAGAGCATCCAGGTCCCGACCTTCCAGAATCGCCTGTTGCAGTGCGGCAATCTGATCCACTTCCGCATCCGAGTAACTGGCGGCATCGGCATACACGGTTTCATCGAGCAATACCTGGGCATTCTCGCCGACCTGCAGGCGCTGGCCACTGTAAAAACCCACCACCACGCTGGACGCCTCTCCGGTGATCAGCAAATCGCGGTCGCTCACCGGGTCGCCGATGTTAACCACCTTGATCAGGCCGTCTGCGGTGCGTACCTGGGCCGAGCCTTCGAGATTGACGATGTAACCGATGTTTTTAGTAGCCATGACAAAACCTGTTAATGATCAGTGCATTAAATCTAGGTCAGACACGGGAAAACGGCCTACGACCATGGTCGTAGATGACGCTGTCCTGATGACGAACGGTCGAAAATGGGGAGTAAACGGTTAAATCAGGCGCTGGAAGAACCGCTGTTGCCGGCGTCGCGATAGCCGTTGAGAGCCATTACCAGGGCGACACGATCCTTGACCTGCAGTTTTTTGAAGATCTGGGTGAGATGGGTTTTCACCGTGCGTTCGGACATATTACAGCTGTCCGCCACACCCTTGTTGCTCATACCCTCGGCCACCGCCAGCGCCACCTCGCGTTCACGTTGGGTCAGGGTATCCAGCAAATCGGTATGCGGCTGACGTTGCACCACGCTGCGCGCCAGCTGGAACACATCATTCAGCAGGCTGGGCGGAAACCAGCTCTGGCCGTTGCCGAGCAGGCGCACGAGCTGATCGTAATTGGGCGCGGCCATGTAGCTGTTGAAATAGGCACGCACCCCGGCTTCGGTAAAGCTCAGCATACGCGAGACTTCAGGTTGATCGTCAGCGATACCGATCACCACGCCCCGGGCGATGGCCTGTTGCAGCCAGGCATCGAGTTCCCGTTCGAAAGACGCAGCATGCAGCAGATAGATGTTCTCCGCACCGGCTACCGGCGGCGACAACTGTTTGCGCAGCGTCAGGGCCGTGCCCAGCACACTCTGTACATGCGCATCGAATGCCCGGGACTGTGAATAAACCACCAGCGCCATCAGTTTTCCTGCAATGCCTTGCCGAGACCGCGATGAATCGGCTTGAGTAAATATTCGAGTATGGTTTTCTTGTCGGTGATGATGTCCGCTTCCGCCGTCATGCCCACCTTGATCGGCAGGGTCTGCGACTTGTGACCGAGATAATCTTTTTCCGGACGCACTCTGGCCACGTAGTAGCTGACACCCTCTTCATTGGTGACCGTATCCGCGCTGACAAAAGCCACCGTGCCTTTCAGGCTGCCGTGAATAGCGAAGTCGTAAGCGGTAAATTTCAGCCGTGTTTGCTGTCCTACATTAATATAGGCAATATCCGCTGGTTTGATGCGCACCTCGATCAGCAACGCCTCTTCACGCGGCACCACTTCAACGATTTCACTACCCGGCGTTACCACACCACCGATGGTATTCACATACAGACGTTGCACCACGCCTTTCACCGGCGAACGCAGGGTGGTGCGACTCACCCGGTCCTGCAGGGCCACCTGGGCTTCGGCAATACGTGACAACTCGGCCTGCACTTCATTCAACTCCAGCTTGGCCTTGTTACGAAATTCCAGTCGCGCCTGTTCCAGTTTACGGCGGGCTTCCTCGATAATGGAGCGCAAACGCGGAATCGAAATACTGACCCCTTCCAGTTCGCCCTCCACTTCCGCTTCACGCTGCTGCACCTGCAGGTATTCGACTTCGGAAATAATGCGTTTCTCCACCAGTGGTTTCTTGATTTTCAGTTCCTGGCGTAACAGCTCCAGCGAACGTCGCAATTGACGCTGCTTGGACTGGGCTTCTTCCAGTGCAGCCTGTTGCTGGCGCACCTGTTCCTCGTAAATGCTCAGGGTTTTATTGAGTTGCTGCTGGTTGGACTCATACAGGCTCTGTTCGGATTTCAACAACTGGGGAAAAGCCTCGGCGACTTCGTCGTCCCATTCGAATTTACCTCCGTGCGCTTCCGCCTGCAGGCGCTGGCGTTTGGCGCGCAGTTCGAAATAGAGCACACGGTTTTCTTCATAGGAACCGGTAAACGCAACATCGGAAATTTTGATCAGCGGCTGATTGGCTTCCACCAGGTCGCCTTCACGCACCAGAATTTCCGACACGATGCCACCTTCCAGACTCTGTATCAATTGCACCTGACGTGCCGGAATCACCTTACCGTCGCCACGTACCACCACATCCACTTCCGCCCAGCCCATCCACACCAGGGTCACCAGAATCAACGCCGCAATAATCGACACGATCATCAGCAGATAGCGCGGCGAGCGCTGCACCACCGCCGCCGACAGGCTTTGCATATAGGCGATATCGATATCGCTGTAATGCCGGTTTCTGGCGTGATGTTCAGATTTCATGATTGCCTCGCTGTAATGCATCCAGTACATCCTGCTTCGGCCCATCCATGACAATGCGGCCCTCGTCGACCACAATCAGACGTTCCACCAGGCTCAGCATTGGCGCTTTGTGGGTGACCAGAATCAGCGTCTTGTCGCGGGTGTATTCGTATAGTGTCTTGCGAATGCTGGCTTCCGTGGTGTTGTCCATGCTGTTGGTCGGCTCGTCCAGAATCAGGATCGGCTCGTCGAGCAATATGGCACGCCCCAGTCCGATGGACTGGCGCTGGCCGCCGGACAACCAGCTACCCTGCTCACCCACCGGTGTATCGAAACCCATCGGCAGACGATTGACGAACTGGCTGACACCACAGATTTCCGCGACTTCGAGCAGTCGTTCGTCATCGATGTGCGGATCCTTGAATACGATATTGTCGCGAATGCTGCCGCGCATGAGGTGCACATCCTGGGACAGATAGCCCACATGATGACGCAGGTCTGCAGGATCGATCTGGTTGATGTCGATACCGTCCACCGACATGGTGCCTTCAGTAGGCTGGTAGAGACCGACAATCAGTTTCGTGATGGTGGTTTTTCCGGAGCCGACCTTACCGATAATGCCCACATGCTCCCGCGGCTTGATACTCAGTGAAATATCCGACAGCGTCAGGCGCTCCGCTTCCGGATAAGCGAAGTCGACGTTCTTCAGTTGAATCGCACCTTCGAAACTGGGGCGGCGGACATACTGTTTGTCTTCCGGACGTTCCACCGCTTGCCGCATCAAATTATCGAGGGTATCGAAGGCGGTACGGGTCTGCTGGTAGTTGGTGATCAACGCGGCAATCTGCCCCATCGGCGCCACTGCACGGGAACCCAGCATAACCACCGCGATCAGCCCGCCCAGCGACAGCTCCAGATCGGCAATGCGGTAGATGCCGAAGATAATCACACCCACCGTATTCAACTGCATCAGAAAACTGGTCACCACCTGTATCGAGCTGGACAGCATGCGTGCACGCATGGATTTGTTGGCAATTTCACCGGTGGATTCTTCCCACACCCATTGCGAATGATGAGACGCACCCAGCGTCTTGATGGTCTGGATATTATTGAGACTTTCGATCAGGTGTGAATGTTTGTTGGCCGATGCTTCAAAGGTCGCTTCGATACTTTCGCGCAGCGGTTTGATCATCAGCAGACTGAAGATCAGCAGAATGCCGATAATCAGCAGCGGAATCGCCACCAATGCCCCGCCGATGTAAGCGATCAAAACCAGGAAGATCAGTGCAAACGGCAGATCCACCAGCGCCGCCATGGTCGAAGCGGTAAAGAAATTACGAATACTTTCGAAATCGCGCAGGTTGTTGGCGAAGGAACCGACACTCTTCGGCCATTGATCCATACGTAAATTCAGTGTTTGCTCGAACAGAATGGACGACATAATGATGTCGCTTTTTTTGCCGGCGATTTCCAGCAGGTAATTACGAATATACCGGATCAGTCCGTCGAACAGATACACCACCAGCACACCCACCGCCAGTACCCACAGGGTTTCCACCGCATCATTGGGCACCACCCGGTCATATACGTTCATGGTAAACAGGGGTGTGGCGATAACGAACAGGTTAACCAGCACCGATGCCAGTAACACACTGCCAAACAGCTCCCTGGATCGAGCCAGGGTTCCCCAGAACCAGTGCGTGGCCCGTGTATCGATCAGCTTCAACGGACGGCTTTCTTTTTTGAATTCCCGTTTCAACAAAAAAGCAAAGCCGATGTATTCCTCTTTGAGTCGATCCAGATCGATCCACTCTTCACCTTCACCCACTTCCGGAAATATCACCCGCGCACGACCGTTTTGCTTGTCGATGGAATCCAGCACACAGGCATTACGATCCCGAAGAATCAGAATACAGGGTAACAACAGGGAAGAAAGATCATCGAGGTCGCGCTTGATCAGGCGTGTGGCGAAACCGGCACGATGCGCCACACGGGAAAACAGGCCTTTCGACTTGTTGATGGAAAACAGTTCCGGACCCGCCTTACCCGGCTCGATGGGCAAACCGGAGATCAGCGCATCCACGGTCACCGGTCGGTTGAACAGGCGAGCGAAAATGACCAGGCATTCTAGCAGTGGATCGTAATGGTGATGGTGTTCGTTCATAACAGGTCTTCTGCTTCCGCCAGTAAATTACCCTGCATGCCGTCGACGCCAAGAGCCTGCAGGTGATCGCGCATGTCCTGCGAGTCCACGCCGACTGCGATCAGTTGAATATCCATCGCCCGGGTCAGGGTTAACAGAGCCTGGTAACCCGCCGGTACGTCGCCACTGGTCATGTCGTACAGGGTTTTCGCATTCACCTTGACGTAGTCCGGCCGTACCGATTGCAGCACCTGCAATGAGCGGCCCAGGTTGAGATTGTCGACGCCGAAAGCATGACCGGCACGACGTACCGACTCGGCGACTTCGGCGCACATGGCCGGATACTGTTCGAGTATCGCGTGACTGGCCTCCACGCATAAACGACTGTCCACCTCCTGGAAGGCACTCAGCAACTGGTTGAATTCAAGCAGCGCATCGGCATGACTGAATACGGAACGGGTCAGATTCAATGCAAACGGCACATTGTCCGCACGATTACGCATGGCGCGCACCAGCCTGAATACTTCACGGTCGATGTCCTCACCCATACCCAGTGCGTTGGCCATGGGCATGAACATGCCGGCGGGTACCACCTGGTTCTCTTCATTTCGGAGCCGCACGAACACTTCCTGATGTAATGCGTGTCCGGCATTGTCGAGTACATTCTGCCGCACCAGGAACAGACGACCATCGCGAATACAGGATTCGAGCCAGGCTCGCCATTGCATCTTGCCCTGAGGCAAACTCAGCTGACTACCGACTTTTTCACTGACACTGTAAGCACCACCGGCCGCAGCCTGGGTCAGTGCGTAATCCGAATCGGACAGGGTTTCACCGATACTGCGACCCACATCGACACTGCAGATACCGGCATTCAGCGACAGTTGTTCGGCGAAGCCCACCATATCCGCGTGATTTCTGAAATCTTCGAAAATGGCATCCACATGTTTGCGGGCATGAGCCATACCGGAGGGAATCAGCAACGCAAACTCATCATCCTTGAGTCGTGCACAGATTTCATTGGCCAGCTCATCTTCTTCACACAGCAGCACCTGGGCCAGGGTTTTGACGATGGTCTCCGACTGGGCATAACCGAAACGCTCGCGGATTGCTTCCAGACCGTTCACCTTGATGACCACGAGAGCGCCATGGAAAGATGCGTCTTCCGACAGCGCTCGCTCCAGCTGAGCAATAAAGAACTGACGATTACCGAGGCCGGTCAGCTCGTCTTCGTAGAGCAGTTTCTGATAGCGTTGCAGTGTGGACTCCTGGTCGTCGAAGATCATGTGCACCTTGCTGACCATGCGATTCATTGCTTCCACCACCGAACGCAATTCAACGGTTCGTGGAATCACCGACTGTTGCACAAACTGATTATTATGAATCGCATCGGCCTGTGACTTGACCTCGTCGAGCGGACGCATCAAGCGGTGTAACAACCACCAGAGCACCGCCATACCCAGAGTAAACAACAACAGGAACCAGAGCAGCGTCGCCTGCAGGTTCTGGTACAGACTGGCATACATATAACCGGGATGCAGGGTCAGTCGCAATGTACCCAGCGGCGACCAGCCCTTCATGATCTGAGTAGCACCGGCAGCCGGCTGCAGGGGAACCAGCTGGATGAACCAGTCAGGCACACCCTGAATAGACAGCGGCTGATCCTTGCGCAGAATCAGTTCACCGTCCGGCGACTCCAGTTCGATGCTGGCGTAATAACCGCTATCGAACACCGCATTGAATAATGTTTCGTAGGTTGCGATATCGGCATCGTCAGGTAAATTGCTGATCGCAATACCCAGCGTGGTGGCCATGTCCTGCGCAGTGGTCTGCAACTGGCCTTCGATAAAATCCCCGGAACGGCGAAAGTCGCCCAGGGTCAGCGTAATGACGATGAGCAGGTAAACCAGCGACACCACGAATGCGAGCTGTTTAAACAATGTCATGGTCTTGCCCTTTTAACGTTCGCCAGCAACTTTTGCCATTTGTTGTTCTTGATACGATCGGTCGGCAGTGCACGGCCAAGTCCGGCAGACGCGTTGGTGAGAAACAACGATCCTGCATTAAAACTGTAAACCGGCAACAAATCACGACGCTGGGTCGCCGGTAAAATTTTCTGGTTATAGTTATCGAGAATCAGCGGCACACTCTTCGGCGTGGAAAAATAACTCAACACCATGTGCGCAACGTTTTTACGTACCGCTTTTACATAGGTCAGATAGAGTTGCTCGTCCGGCACCCCTAGCGCCCGCAATACGAAATATTTTGCCACCACGAAATCTTCGCAATCCCCACGGTTGAGCCCGATGAATTCTTCCGGCGTCGCCCAGTAATCTTTCTGTCCCCAGATTTCGATATCTTCTTTGTACTGAAACTGATTGAAGAATCGATTCACTTCCCTGAGTTGCTGCTTAACATCTTTATCGGCCAGCTCCTGCAATAATGCATTCAATGCCTCCCCTCGACGTTTAGCCTGCTCGCCATGTTGCTCGGCCAGCCGTGCCAGCATCGGTTCATCGACGAACACAGTACTCTGTTGCTCGGCGGACGATACGCTAACGATCGTCACCACCAGCAGCAGTTTCAGCAATACGCGGCGCGCAGCCTGAGTGGCCATTAGGCGGCGACCTGTCTGCCTGCGTCGCGTCGGGCGGTTATGCCGTACGCCAGGGAATTTCCAAACCAAGCCATTCAGCGAATCGGACCTTTATATTCGGTTAGCCTTCGGCAGCCGACGCATACCCGATGGTCAGCCCGGCTAATTATTCGTTCCAGGTAGCAACATGCGGGTTTTTTCCGATTGCTCGGAGCCGAACTTGAAGCGGAGTTCACCACGTCGATTGATCGCCTGTCCTTCCGGCGTCGCATTATCGGCAATGGGACGTTGTTCACCCATGCCGTAGGCACTGATTTTGTCGCCATCCAGGCCCAGTTCGATCAACAGCTCGCGCGTTGCCTTTGCGCGGCGTTCCGACAAGGCCAGGTTGTAGCTATCGGAACCTATATTATCTGTATAGGCGAATATTTCGATTTCGCTGAACCGTTCCTGTTTGGCGCGGGTGACAATTTCCTGCACCTTGTTGCGGGAATCTGGAGTCAGGTCTGCACTCTTGTAGACATAATTCACGTATTGAGTACGGGTGAGCTGCATCTCGTTACTCGCCGCCACCTGCAGAGTGACATTGGCACTGGCCACCGCACCCTGGCCGTCGGTGACCGTGTAACGGAAACGATCTTCCCCGGTAAATCCGTCGGCGGCGCGATAGATCAGGTTTTTCAGTTCATCGAAAGCCAGCGCACCCTGTTCCGGCTGTGTGAAATCAACCAGCCTCAATGTATCGCCATCTTCATCACGATCGTTTTCCAGCAACAGGCGTTGCGGGATCACCAGGACACTATTCATCTCCACCTGCATCTGGTCGTCGTTGACCATTGGCGCACAATTCACCTGTTCGTAACCCAGTTTGACGTCCTGCAGATCATGACAACCGAATTCGTTTACGGTGGTGCTGGCCAGGGTATTATCACAATGGTCTACAACATCTTTTTCCTGGTCCGCATCCCGGTCTTCATCGAGCGGCAAGCTATCTTCGCCTCGCGCCTGGATACTGGAAATCTGCAGGTCGTCTTCGCCGACTTCCACGTTCAGTCGTAATGCCGGGAACAGTTTGCCCAGGGCTTCCAGAATCCGATACCGTGCCGCCAGTTCGTCGTAGTAGGCATTGATGTATTCGTTCTGTGCCGTGTTCAGTTCGCCTTCCGCATCGAGCAGGTCGATCAGGTCCCGCTGTCCGATAAAAAATTCTTCGCCGTAGGACTCCACCGTCTGACGTGCTTTTTCGATATGGGTTTTCAGAAAACTGAGCTGGCGCGACAACGATTGCTCCGCCGCCCAGGCGAGGCGTAGTGTGTTGATGATCTGGCGCCGCACCTGGGCACGGAATTCCTGGTTCTGGTGCACGGCGCTGATTTTCTTGCGCTCTTCGGCGCGGTCGGCACCGCCCCGATACAGGTTGTAACTGAGGTTGAGCACCAGGCTCAGTTCGTCCGTATCACCCTGCAGACCATTGATGTCATCGCCCATTTCCTTGGCCAATCGCAGGTCGAGTTTGGGATAGCGGTTTTTCTTGGCACGCGATGAATCTGACAGCGCCGCCTGAATATTGAACCCGGCCACTTTCATCGCCGGATGATTCTGCAACGCCTGGTCGATAAGCTGGTCCAGCGTCATGCCGTCCGGCAATGCGGGCAACTGCGGATCGGACATGTTACTGAGGACCACATACCGGCCGAGGACTTCATGCAGGCGGGTGGCGGCGTCCTGTAGATTGTTCTGTTGTGCGATCAGGCTGGCGTGGGCGCGCGCCACGCGCCCTTCGGTCTGCTGGAGTTCGGAGCGGCGACCGACGCCGGAATCGTTGCGCTCGCGAATCTGTTTAAGGATGCGCTCATGGGAATTGACGTTGACTTCCGCCAGTTTCACCAGCTTCTGCTGTTTCAGTACATCCAGGTAAGCCTGCACCGCATCCAGTGCAATATTATCAGCGGTGTCGAAAATTTCGAACAGGGCTGCCGAAGCTCGCGCCCGGGTCTGCTGTTGTTGATGCCGGGTATCGAAACCGTTGAACAGGTTCTGTGTCACCGACAGTTCCGCGCGGCTGCTCTCATAGTCCCGGGTCTGCTGATTGGTGAGCGGTGATTTGGTTTCATAAGTGCCGGTGGAGGCCTGCAGATCCACGCTCGGACGCCAGCCGCTGTCGGCAATATCCCGATCCCGATCCACCTGGCGAAAAATATAGATTTGCTCGCGCACCGAAGGATGACCGACCAGGGCGTCGGAAACGTAGTCGTTGAGGGTCATGGCAGATGCGCAGGTCGGTAACAGCACACCGACCCAGAGGATCGATCGACGCACAGACTGCGCAAACAGATTTAGGTGACAGGACATATGAGCAGGTTTCTTTCCCGGTTTTCAGTTATACGAGGCGAATATCAGCCGCCTGGTGCCGATCAGGATTTGAACCCCATCCACACCTCGGCAACGGGCTTTTGCAGCCGCTACGCGGCAACGAATTACAGGAAGAATTCCCTAAAGTCGTTCAGTCGTCTGACCCGCCTCTTTATCAGACAGAGTATATAGCAGGACTCTAATTTTTCAATTAATTCAATGATTTCCGTAAAAATTCTAATGTAACCTGTTTGAATTAACCGGATCAGGCCAGTCAAAAACCGCTAAATTCGCTGGTATCGTTGTGATCCGGGCAGGTACTTCGATTTGACGCAACGCCATTTTTTCGAACCGATTTGCACTCGACGTCGACCTACTTATAGACCACAACGCAGGAGGACAACCATCATGAACAGGCAACTCCAGACCGGACTCAGCGCCCTGGTCATCGCCGTCGCCAGCCCATACGCGCAAATCGGAAGCGGTGACAAACACCGGATGAAGAGAAGATCGATCAGACAGCCGGTGAAAACACCGCGTTAGACCGATTCAGCGCCCTGTTCAGGTCGATGCGTTATATCGGATCGACCACTCAGCCAGTGCCGCCTGGCGATCGCCTTCCGCGCCGATGGCCTCCCAGAATCGAGCAAAATCGTCGTGGATACGATGCAGACGGACGTCCAGCACCCGACTTTTGTCGCGCAGGAAGTGACGAATGTTGGCTTCCACCGTGTGCACATAATCCCGCGCCAGGTCTTCCGCGGACAGCTCCGCTTCGCCGCCCAGCAACACGCCTTCGCGTAAGGCTTTCATGATGCCGAAACTGTTGCGCCGCGCATAGCTTTGCGCCACCTGATCCGGGTCCCGGCTCAGATGCACATAGAAGGCTTCATCACCATAGGTTTCGTCGAGTCGCCCCAGATACCAGGACAAACGATTGTCCGCTTCGATATGCTGATCCGGATAAGCCAGGCGCTGTTCTCCGACCCGTTTGAGCCGGGTTTCGTGACCGGCTGTGAAATTATCGATGTGCTGGCAGGCTCGGATGAAGGTCATCGAACCGCAACGTCCGGTATTGAGGATAAATACATTCATATCAGTTCTTCACATGGATTGCAGCAGGGCACGCCAGTGTCGACGTTGTCGCGGATATTCGTGCAGCGCATCGACCAGCCGTTGCAGGTATTGCCGATGCTGTTCGGTGCCTGGTAACCGGCTTTGCAGCAGGGCGTCCTCTCCATAATTGGCGCGAATATTCTCGATAAAATCCTGCATCTGTTCAACCAGCTTCGGTTGTTGTTCATCCAGCTTCCAGCGTTGACGCAATTGTTCGAACAACCGGCTCAGTGTCTGTAATCCTGTCGCCAGCCGTTGTTGCCGATTTTGATACTGTTCTGCAATCTGTTGTTCGGTTTCGCTCAATGCCGCCAGGCAATCCGATTCGGATTCGAAATTCATAGCCTGCTGTTGTGCCATCCGCACCAGGGTAAACAACATTAGATCACCGAAATACTGACGCTCATATTCCTCGCTCAGATCAATGGCTGCTCGTCGACGCGCTACGCCGGTGCGAAACTCGGCCTGACCGGTGTTCGCCTGAATGCGTCGATGTAACATGGGCAGGTTGACGGAGACGAAACGTTCCCCCAGTTCCGCCTGTATGATGCGCCCGAGGCTCGGTCCCGCCATACGCAGCTTCAGTTGTGCAAAGGGAATGAAATACTGCAACGCCTGTGGATGCAGTAGATAGTTGCCGGTGTACACAGTGCGTGCCGGTTTACAACTGTCATCCACGGACTGATATTCGAAATAAGTCGCGCGAGTGGGATGAGCACCGTCGAAAAAACCGTCGAGTCGGCCGACAAAGTCCTGCAATGCAGCCAGGCACTGATGCTCGCCCGGCAACGAACAATGATAATCCAGGGCCTCTGTCTCGTTTTTAAAGCCGAACAGTTCTCCCATATCGTGATAAGCCCCTTCGGCCACGCGCGCTTCATCACGATGAAAAATACAGGACTGGTCCGGGGTGCATGCATTCAGACGATGCAACAGTTGATTGATATCGGCGAGCAGATTGCCGGCCATCACGGCAGGCGATACCGGTGGATCGCCGACGACTTTGCCAGTCACCACCAGGGGTTGCGTTCGACAGAACAGGCGATCCAGATGATACAAATAATTGACAGCATACACCGGCTCATTATTCGCCGTATTGACACAGAACAGCTGATCGCTGTCGATGAAATAAAACAACGGCCGCTGCAGGGACTTTGTCAGTTGTTGCAGTTTCAGGTAGCACAGGTTACGTGTGGCGGAGGCTCCCTTGTGATAAAAGTGCTGTCGATCGAGATCACCGAGCACCACCTGTGCATGTTCCGCCTGCTGTACATCGAGACGATCCAGCAGGGCCAGTTGTCGGCCACCATCGAAGTGCATGACCGTCAGACCCTGTGCATTCATCTGCTCGGCCAGATCGCGATGCCGAGTCACGTTCTCCGGTTCACGGGAATCATCGGCGACCAGCACGGTAAGATGTGTATAACAGTCGTTTTCATCTCGATCACCGTATTCGAAGTGCTGGCACAGCATCAGCAGACTGTGCAGACAGTCACGCAGTTGTTGCGGCCGATCAGCCACCGGAATTACCAGCACAAAGTGATGACGCTGATCCTCTGTTTGCGATGACCAGAGCTGTTGTTGCATGCGCCCCAGCGCCTGGTAATCCGCCAGCAGTGGATGGTTGAATCCGTTTCGCCACAGTTGCCGCTCCAGTTCGAGCACGGCGGCATGATAAACATCAGCCAGCGCTGTGGTCGACAAACCGGCGGTGTCGGCGAGGATATGTTGCAGTTGTTGCAGGGCAGGTAGCTGACGGTGTCGTTCACATAGCGCAGCAAGTTCGGCGTGCTTCATGAAAGGCAGCGCACTCAACGTCGCGACTGGTAATTGGGAAACACATGCTTGTCGAGCACGATTTCGATCAGGTTGATACTGTCGGCCAGATCTGCCTGGGTAAACAACTGGTGCAGATCCTGTTCGTTGTCGATACGGTAATGGTTGATGCCGAAGGATTGTGCCAGCATCGGGTAATCCGGGTTGACGAAGTCACAGTTGATGAAACGTTGATCGTACTGCTGATGCTGATTCTTACGGATCAGTCCCATGGATGAATTGTTCAGTAACAGTACATTGACCGGTATCTGGTAATTGACGGCCGTCATCAACTCCATGCAGCACATCTGGAATCCGCCATCCCCGATCACTGCAAAAGTGGGCCGTGTTTCCGCGAAACGCGCACCGATAGCCGCCGGGATGGCATGCCCCAGGGACGACACGCCGGAGTTGGAATAGAAGCGATTATCCACCGAGACATTGAAAAAATTCTGCGCAAAAATGATGTTATCGTCGAACACCTGGATACCGCTCTGGAAATAACGCCCCAGACAATTGAAAAACTGTTCTACCAGTGGAAACTTTTCCTGCAATTCCTGGATGTCGGTTTCGCGATCCACCGGTGACGGCTTGAGCGGTTTCTCCGGCAGTGTTGCAAGCTGTCGAGGGCGCACATTACGGCGCTGCAACTGTTCCAGCACATGATCCAGTACCACGCCGATATCCGCCTGAATGGCGACATCGGCCCTGATGACTTTCTCCAGTTGCTCGGCGTTGATGTCCACCTGTACGCGTTTTTTGTCCGCCATCAGTTTGCGATCCCAGACATAACTGGTGCGTTCGTTCAAACTGGCACCGAGAATAATCAGCAGATCCGCATGTTCGACGATGTAATCGCGCGCCTGGGTGTAGGAGGTTACACCGACACTACCCAGCGACAGGGCAGCGCTCTCATCGATGGCGCCCTTGCCTTTCAGGCTGCTGGTCACCGGGATGTTATAGGTCTTGCTGAGACTGGACAGCTGCTGCTGCGCATCGGCCAGCAAACAGCCGTAGCCGGCGATGATCACCGGATGCCGCGCGGCCGCAATCAGGTCGACCATGTCATCAACCGCCGGCGGCGCCACGGCACAACGGGTATCGGCCGGATCGAAGCGGATGTCGTCGAGTACCGCTTCGTCGATCAGTTCTTTCTGCAGATTGAAGGGGAAACTCAACAGCACCGGTCCGGAGCTTTGCGCCTGCAGTAATTTCGCCGCACGGTTTAACACATTGGGCAGGTAGTCGGTGCGTTCCACCAGCTTGCTGTACAGGGTGATGCTACTGAACAGGGCCTGCTGATCCACACTACCGCCTTCACCGGAGCTTTCCTGCAAACCCCCGCGGCCGAAAATCGGTGTCGAGGTTTCGCCGGTGATCACCAGCATCGGCTGACGATCGACATAGGCGTTGGCGACGCCGGTGACCAAGTTGGTGGCGCCGGGTCCCGCGGTGCTGATACAGGCGCCGATTTTACCGCTGGCCCGGGTAAAACCGCAGGCCATGAACGAGGCCCCCTGTTCATGTTTGGCGAGAATGGCGCGGATCGAAGAATCGTAGAGACTGTCGTACACCGGCAGGATGTGCGCGCCGGGCATGCCAAAGATGCATTCGATACCCAGGCGTTCCATGAATCTGACGAGTAATTCACTGACCGGTATGTTCATAACACGATGGTTTGTTGTTGAGCGGTGGTACCGGCATCCCGGCCCATCACTTCATTTATTAATATATAAATATGAATTATTGGGCGCCGCTGCCCAATCGGGTGACTCCATTATATCGGCTTTTGTGCCCATGCCTAGCCTGAGATCCCGTTCGCCGTCGCCGATGATCCCGCTGATTTTAGCTGCGGCGGATCGATGATGAATATTCATTGGGATTTTCCGCGCCTTGCGCCTATCATGGACCGTATCGATCGAAAATACTGAAATCAATACCTTATGTTGAAAGACCAGCTCAATAACCTGCACGTCAATAGCGAGCAGATCCTGATCACGCCGCAGGCGCTGAAACAGGCGTTACCGGTATCCGAACATGTGCTGTCGGTCATTCAACAGAGTCGCCAGGTGATTGCCGATATCATCCATCGTCGCGATCATCGTCTACTGGTGGTCTGTGGTCCCTGCTCCATTCACGACATCGAAGCCGCCAGGGATTACGCGCATCACCTCAAACAGCTGCAGCAGGAACTGGCGGATTCCCTGTACATCGTCATGCGTGTGTATTTCGAAAAACCGCGCACCACGGTGGGCTGGAAAGGCCTGATCAACGATCCCAGGCTGGACGGCAGTTTCAATATCGAAGCCGGCCTGCATATCGCCCGTCAATTACTGCTGGAGCTGGCGGAAATGGAACTGCCACTGGCCACCGAATCACTGGACCCGATCAGTCCCCAGTATCTGGCCGAACTGATCAGCTGGTCAGCCATCGGTGCACGCACTACCGAATCCCAGACCCATCGCGAGATGGCCAGT
>CBDULQ010000070.1:0-15207 GCA_965368115.1 uncultured Gammaproteobacteria bacterium
AACAGATCAGGAAAAACCAGATCCAGATCTATGACCAGGTTGCGGTCGGTATCGACGCACGCAGCGGCGTCAGTGACCTGCGCAACTTTCGTGAGATCGTCAAAACAGTCAAAGCGACCGGCATCGAAGTCGAAATCATTTTTTTCCAGGCTGACGTCAACACCCTGATCAAACGTTTTAGCGATACCCGGCGACGCCATCCGCTGGCCCGAAAAGGTATCCCGCTGGCGGAAGCCATCGACATCGAACGCAACCTGCTGTCGCCGGTCGCGCTGGATGCCGACCTGTGTCTGGACACCACCCACACGAATGTCCACCAGCTCAGGGACCTGGTCAAGGAACGCGTACTCAACCGCACCGAAGGTCAGTTGTCGGTGTTGTTCCAGTCATTTGGTTTCAAACACAGCGTACCGACCGACTCTGATTTTGTATTCGACGTACGTTGTCTACCCAACCCGCACTGGGAAGCCAAACTACGCCACCTGACCGGCCAGGATCCGGAAGTGCAGGATTTCCTCAACGCCCATGAAGACGTGCACGATATGTTCAACCATATACGTAACTTCCTGGAATTCTGGATTCCCCAGTTCGCCCGTCAGAACCGTTATTACCTCACCGTATCCATCGGCTGTACCGGCGGCCAGCACCGTTCCGTATTTCTAGCAGAACAATTGCGCGACTATTTCCAGGACAAGCTACCGAATGTGTCATTACGACATCGGGAAATGGAATAGGCAATGAGCGTCGGCATACTGTTGATCTCGCATCCTGGCATTGCCAGTAATTTGCTGGAAACCGCTCGCAAACTGTTTGCCGACGCACCACTGCAGGCACAGGTCATCGAAGTTCCCTTCGACAGTTCGGTAGACCAGGCACTACAACTGGCGGAAGGCTGCCTGCGCGAACTCAACCAGGGCCAGGGTGTGCTGATACTCACTGATTTATACGGCAGTACACCGGCCAACATCTGCAACTGTCTGCTTGAGGAACCCGGTTTCAAACTGGTGTCCGGACTCAATTTACCCATGCTGATACGGGTACTGAATTATCCCGACCTGGATCTGACTGCACTGGCTGAAAAAGCCGCCAGCGGTGGTCGCGACGGCATTATAATCTGTGACTGCAAACAACCATGACAGACATTACCCGGAATATCGAAATCATCAATAAACTGGGCATGCATGCCCGTGCCGCGGCGAAATTCGTCAAGGCGGCATCCGAATACAGCGCTCACGTAGAGGTCGAGCGCAACGGACAGAAAGTCAACGGCAAGAGCATTATGGGTGTCATGATGCTGGCCGCTACCCGAGGATCGGAAATTACTCTGCATATCGAGGGCGAAGATGCGAACCAGTGTCTGGACGCGCTGACCACATTAATTAATAATCGATTTGACGAAGACGAATAAAAAACCCATTAAAAAGTCTTCAGCTGCTGCACACTGATTTGTGATAGCCTTTTAGTTTGAATAATTTATTGACGATTCGGTCCGTTACCCCTTGTGGACCGCGACGACAAGGATAATTTATTAATGAGCGTGATGTTCAATGGCATAGGCGTTTCCAAAGGTATTTCCATAGGCCAGGCCTATGTGCTGTACCGTGAGATGCCCGAGGTACGGGAATATGCCATTGCGCCGAAACGCATCAAACATGAAATCGAGCGTTTCCACCGTGCGCGCAAGGAAGCCCAGCAACAGCTGGAAGACATCAAGCTAAAAATCACCGACGACATTCCCAAGGATATCACCCAGTTCATCGACACCAGCCTGTTGATGCTGGAAGACCCGGTACTGTGCGAAGGTACCATTCAGCATATCCAGCATCGTGTGTGCAATGCCGAATGGGCATTACAGGCGCAATGTAATCGCCTGGTCAAAGTGTTCGACGATATGGACGATCCCTATCTGAAGACACGCAAGGACGACATCATCCACGTCGTGCAACGTATCCAGCGCTGCCTGTCCGCCGACGAAGATACCCCGAAGGCCGAAATCGAGGAACGCATGAAAGGGCGCATCGTCATCACCGACGATATCACCCCGGCCGACACCCTGCTCATGCAACACCAGAAGATCGCTGGCTTCATTACTGAATTCGGCGGCCCGCTTTCGCATACCGCAATCCTGGCACGCAACCTGGGCATCCCGGCAGTAGTCGGCGTACACAATGCGCGACAACTGATCCAGGCCAACGAGTGGCTGGTCATCGACGGCAGCACCGGCATGGTCATTGCCAGCCCGGACGAGCATGTTCTGCGCAAGTTCAAGAGCCTCAAGAAAGACGAACGCCAGCGGCGCAAGAATTTATTCGAATTAAAGAACAAACCGACCGTCACCCAGGACGGCCACAAAATTCACCTGCAGGGCAATATCGACCGTCCGGAAGACGTCAAACTGCTGCGCCAGTATGACCACACCGGCGTCGGCCTGTACCGTACCGAAATGCTGTTCATGGAACTCAATGAACAACCTTCGGAACAGCAGCAGTTCGAAACCTATCGCCGCGCCCTGCGTTCACTGAAGGGACACCCCCTGACCATCCGCACCGTGGACCTGGGCGCCGACAAGGAAATGCAGGATGCACTGCAACAGGGACCGCTGGCACACAACCCGGCAATGGGATTGCGCGCCATCCGCCGCTGCCTGAAAGAACCGAATCAGTTCATGCGCCAGTTACGCGCTATTTTGCGTGCCGGCGCTTACGGACCGGTGCAAATGATGATTCCCATGCTGACCTGTACCAGCGAGTTACAGCAGGTACTGGAACTTGTGGAACAGGCAAAACAGGAATTACGCAGTGAAAAAAAACGCTTCGATCCCAAATTAAAACTCGGTGCAATGATCGAAGTACCGGCCGCAGCACTGTCTGCACACACTTTCGCGGAACGCCTGGATTTTCTGTCCATCGGCACCAACGATCTGATCCAGTACACCCTGGCCCTGGACCGTATCGATGACGAAGTCAGCTACCTGTATCGCCCGCTCCACCCTTCGGTACTCAAGCTGATTGAGATTACTCTACAGGCGGGCGTCAGTGCCGACATTCCTGTTTCCCTGTGCGGAGAAATGGCCAGCGACGTGCAGTACACACGTCTGCTGCTGGGTATGGGCCTGAAACATTTCAGCGTGCAGCCCAATGCACTCCTGGAAATCAAACACGTCATCAACAACAGTCGCTTCGATGACCTGGCTTCCAGGGTCAACAAAATCATCCGCCAACCGGATTCTGAAACCATTGAATCAATGCTGGTCGAACTGAACAACAGTTACGCCTGATTATTTTTTTCAGTCACGCACACATTCACACTCTGTAACTTGCCTGTAGCCGCCCCGCCGCTTAGACTCCTGTTAACGCCTAAAAATTTTTTGAAATAAAACCAGGCATTCCCATGTCCGACAATACCGATCAGGTTGAAAAAACCGAACAGAATTTACTGACGCTGACTCAGGCGATCGAGGACGGCACCCTGCACAGTGCACGGGTGATGCTGAATGCCTTGCACCCGGCGGAAATCGCACACCTGATCGAATCGCTCCCGCATCGCGAACGACAGATTGCCTGGGATATGGTGTCCAAGGAGAATGAAGCCGAAGTTCTGATCAATATCGGCGAAGAAATTCGCCAGCATCTGATCAAGGATATGTCACCGGAACAACTGGTCGGGGTGGCCGAAGAGTTGCCGGTGGACGACTCAGCCGACTTCCTGCAATCACTGCCTAACGCCGTTATCAACGAAGTTCTGCATTCCCTCGACATCCAGCACCGACAGCGGCTGGAATCGGTACTGTCGTTCCCGGAGGACAGTGCCGGTGGTCTGATGAACACCGACACCATCACCGTGCGTCCGGAGGTTACCCTCGACGTGGTGCTGCGTTACATTCGATTGCTCGGTGACATTCCCGATCTGACCGACAACCTGATCGTGGTCGACCGCAGTAACCGTTACCTGGGCACGCTGGCACTGACCGAACTGCTGATCAACGATCCGGCAAAAAGTGTCGAAGACGTCATGGACCCGGATACCGAAGCCCTGCCCTCGGACATGTCGGAAAAAGATGTCGCCAACAAATTCGAAACCCTGGACCTGATCTCGGCGCCTGTCGTGGATGCCAGCAACATCCTGCTCGGCCGAATCACCATCGACGACGTGGTCGACGTCATCCGTGAAGAAGCGGATCACTCGGTATTGAGCATGGCCGGTTTGAACGACGAAGAAGACCTGTTTGCGCCGGTGGTGCCCAGCAGTCAGCGCCGCGCCATCTGGCTGGGTATCAATCTGATTACCGCCTTTATGGCATCCTGGGTGGTGAGCAATTTCGAAACCACACTGGAAAAAGTGGTGACCGTAGCGGTCCTGATGAATGTCGTCGCCAGCATGGGTGGCATCGCCGGCAGCCAGACCATTACCCTGGTCATTCGCGGCATCGCACTGGGCCAGGTGAATCGAGGGAATCGAAAATGGGTACTCAATAAGGAAGTGTATGTCGGCCTGATCAACGGCGTGCTCTGGGCGCTGGTCGTGGCCGTAGTGGCGGTGGCCTGGTTCGGCGATTACGCCATCGGCGCCGTGATCGCGGCGGCCCTGATCATCAACCTGCTGGCGGCAGCCGCGTCCGGGGTGGTGATTCCGCTGGCGCTGCGCAAACTGGGCATCGACCCGGCCATTGCCGGCAGCGTGATTCTCACCACGGTCACCGACATCGTCGGCCTGCTGGCGTTCCTTGGCCTGGCGACCCTGTTTTTATTGTAACGGGACGATACGACTGGATGCGAAATCCTCCGCATCCAGTCCTGCGCAACTGAATTTTATTTCTTTAGATTTGCCGCGATACGCAAGCGCAATGCATTGAGCTTGATGAAGCCCTCTGCATCTTTCTGGTTGTAGGCGCCGGCATCGTCTTCGAAGGTGGCGATGCTTTCGTCGAACAATGAATCAGTTGCCGATTTACGACCCACGACACTGACACTGCCCTTGTACAGTTTGACCCGCACTTCACCGTTCACGGTTTGCTGAGAGGCGTCGATCATCTGCTGCATCATCATGCGCTCCGGACTCCACCAGTAACCGTTGTATATTAACGAGGCGTAACGCGGCATCAGTTCGTCTTTCAGATGTGCAACTTCGCGATCCAGCGTCAGGGATTCGATGGCACGGTGCGCCTTCAGCATGATGGTGCCACCCGGGGTTTCGTAACAGCCGCGGGATTTCATACCCACATAACGGTTCTCGACGATATCCAGGCGACCGATGCCGTTGTCACCGGCCAGTTGATTGAGTTTGGCCAGCACTTGTGCCGGTGTCATGGCCTGACCATCGATGGCGACGATATCGCCTTTTTCATAAGTCAGTTCCACATAAGTGGGTTGATCAGGCGCGGTTTCCGGGGACACGGTCCAGCGCCACATATCATCTTCGGCTTCCGCCCAGGGATCTTCCAGGATGCCGCCTTCGTAGGAAATGTGCAGCAGGTTGGCGTCCATGGAGTAAGGCGATTTTTTCTTGTTCTTGGCAAAATCCACCGGAATGTTGTGCTGTTCCGCATAGGCCATGAGTTTTTCACGGGAGTTCAGATCCCACTCACGCCAGGGCGCGATCACCTGCACGCCCGGTTTCAGCGCATAGGCACCGAGTTCGAAACGCACCTGGTCGTTACCCTTGCCGGTGGCCCCGTGGGAGATGGCATCGGCGCCGGTTTCGTTGGCGATTTCCACCAGCCGTTTGGCGATCAACGGACGGGCAATGGAAGTGCCGAGCAGATATTCGCCTTCATAGATGGTATTGGCGCGGAACATGGGAAACACGTAGTCGCGCACGAATTCCTCGCGCAGGTCTTCGATGTATATTTCCTTGACGCCCATGTCCTGGGCCTTGGCGCGGGCCGGTTCGACTTCTTCGCCCTGGCCGATATCGGCGGTGAAAGTCACCACTTCGCAGTCGTAGGTCTGTTCCAGCCATTTCAGGATCACTGAAGTATCCAGACCACCGGAATAGGCCAGCACCACTTTATTAATCTTGGACATGCATCTGCTCCACAGCACACTTGATCTAAGGGAAGCTGCGCATTATACCGGATGCGCGGATGGAATTGCAGAAGCCCGGGGGACCGAAACGGGACAATAATCAGCGTTCGTTGATCACCGAGACCGTGACTCGCCGGTTCTTCGCGCGCCCCTGATCCGAATGGTTGCTGACCAGCGGCTGCCGCTCACCATAAGCCTTGATGGTGATTCGCGACGGCTCGACGCCCCGGGCGACCAGGTAGTCCCTGACCGCACTGGTTCGCTTCGCGGCCAGGCGCTGGTTGAAGCGGCGCGTACCTCGACTATCGGTATGCCCCTCGATGAAGAAGCGCAGGCTGGCCTCATGGGTGGCGAACAGGGCCAGCCCGTCCAGCTGCTGGCGGGCATTGTAATTCAGTTCGGCACGGCCGAAATCGAACATCACCATGGCATCCTTCAGACCCTCTACGCCATAGGGTTTGAGGGCACGGATACATTGCCTGAAGCGAGGCAACACGGTATGAAAATTAACCGAGGACAGGGCCACCGAGACCTGCTCCGTCTGATCGGCAAAATCCTGATATTGCAGGGTCGGGAAGCGACTGGCATCCAGTTCGTAGAGCATACGCAGGGCCAGATCGCGAGTGAAGTAAAAGGGCGTGCGACCGGAGTCCAGGGTAATCTGGGCCAGTTCTTTCTGTTCGCCGGGCTTCCAGAATGCCGGCACCGACAACATGCTGGCCGTGGCACTGGCCACCGGCGGGTCCAGCACATGCATCTGGAACGCCAGCTCACCGCCGGCAGACTGGATGAACACGCCCTCCCCATAACGCGGAATGGCGTGCTTCAGCTCGCATCGTACCGGCGAAGACTGCAGTTCCCAGCGCGATTCTTCGATGCTTGCCTGGAAGCGTTGCTTGGCCTGAGTTGAAGGCAGGCCAGACAGCAGAAACAGGATGAGTAGGTATCGGTAAGCCATAGCTCGATGTTTTACAGGTATCACCGATGCTTAGCGGCCGGAACCGGGGGAACTTTAGGGGGATTTCAGTCGAACGGCGTGTAACGGACTTCCAGCACCAGGTAATGCTGTTCACCGCTGGGGCTGAGCACGGTTACTTCATCATCCACAGCATGCTTAAGCAGCGCCCGGGCGACCGGCGAATCCATGCTGATATAGCCGCGTTCGGCGTCGAATTCGTCGGGTCCGACGATACGATAACGTAACTCTTCACCCGCCGCGTTCTCCAGCGCCACCCAGGCGCCGAAATAAATTCGACTCGGATCATCGGGAACACGGTCGACCACTTTCAATTCATCCAGGCGCTTGCTCAGATAGCGCACCCGACGATCGATTTCACGCAGTTCCTTTTTCCGGTAAATGTATTCGGCATTTTCCGAACGGTCACCTTCAGCCGCAGCAGCCGACAGTGCCTTCACCACTTGCGGCCGACGTTTGTGCCAGAGCTGATCCAGCTCTTCGCGTAAACGTTCCCGGCCTTCGGGCGTAATGTAACAGGCCCCTTTCGGTTGTGGCGGTCGATATCGTCCCATGGTTTTCAAGATTCTTTCGGGTCAATAAAAAAAGGCGCCGTAGCGCCTTTGCAATAACAAACATCGGTCTATTATTGTTATTCGGTAGTCACCGGTCTACCGACAGTTGCAGGTTATTGTGCAACTGTCGGCAAACAGGCTACAGCTCAGTAGATATTTTCATAGCAGCGAATGATATCTTTAACCAGTCCGCTACGCACGATATCTTCATGCTCAAATTCGTGAACATATACTGAGTCAAGGCCGGTCAGTCTGTCAATAGCATCCTGCAATCCGGACTTGTGGCCAATGTCAGACTGACGAATGTCGCCGTTAACCACGACCCGGCAATTCTCACCGATTCGGGTTAAAAACATTTTCAGCTGGCTATGGGTGCAGTTCTGGGCTTCATCAAGAACGACGAATGCATCATTAAAGGTCTTACCACGTAAATACGCCATTGGCGCTACGACGATCCTGCCATTCTTCAAACCACAATCAACCACACCCTTACCCAGCCTTTCATTCAGACAGTCACGAAAAGCATCAAAGTAAGGATCGAATTTCTCCTGTAAATCACCGGGCAGAAAACCGAGGTTCTCTCCGGCTTCGACGGCCGGCCGGGTAATTACGATGCGTTCAATACGCCTGTTTTCCAGTTCTTCGGCAGCCAGAGCACCCGCACAGTAACTTTTACCTGTACCGGCCGGACCAATACCAAACGTCAGTTTATGCGCCTTGATGGCAGCGATGTATTGACCTTGGGATTGAGTTTTTGCCTTGAGAGGAGGGGCTTTTCGAGAAGAGGGAGATTCGATGTAGGGATTGTGAGAATGAATGTCGATGACGACAGAGTTAGTAGGGCCTCGTTTGCGGGCCTGTCTCATTGCCTTTTTCTGGGCAGCGGATCTTTTAGCCATATATTTACCTTTAGTGTAATCCTCTTTTAAAAAACATTAACGAGCGATTTCTTATGGCTACAATCACCTCCTTTTTATTAGTCGGTTTCAAATTTTATAGAGGAATCAAAGTGACTGGTCAAGGGTTAATATTCAATAACTTAACAATTGCAGGAATCTTAGCCAAATGTCTTTACAGATATATGACGCAGTGGTACTTTAAACAGCCACCCCCGAAATTTTCTTCGTTTTAATCCTCTTTCTTTCTCCCTCTTCTCTTCAAAAACACATATTAAATTTTTAACGTCGAGGCGACTTGCGTCGATCTTCGAACATCTCGACCTTGAAATACCAGGCCAGAAACCCGAACGCGGCAAGCAGGGTACCTATGACCAGAAAAAACAGCGACACGCCGAACAGCAAACGCACTTCGTTCATGACATGATTCTTAACACTTGAGGATTCACCAAGGTCCAGTTCTTTTTCCTTGATGTGCAGGAGGATATTCTGCTTCTCGTTACGCAAGCGTTCGATTTCATATTTGGAATAAGGAATGTCGTCGACGATGATTTCTTCCCTGGTAGTCATGGCATCCGCACTGTCCACCAGACTTAACACCTTGTCGATATGCGTCAACTCGTCTTTCAGACCATTGACTTCCATATTGGTGATCACGATTTTTTCGAACACCATGGAGACTGACTGCTCAAACTGATTCATACGCAACCAGGCAAAAGATAGCACCAGGATAATGACCAGCAATCCAAGGATGGCAGAAATTTTATAGACGCGTGATGCCCTGGGCATGAGTAATGCCATGGAACGACTCCCCCAACAGTACTGATTTGCTGTTTTTTTTTATGATACCGACGTAGCGTCGGGAATGCTGTGTTATTTATCCATCGACAGCGCGTGATGATAAGCCAGTTTGCACCAGTGCTGCATATCCTTGACGATGGTTTTGCTGTTGTTCTCGTCTTCCGGCCAGAACGGGTTGAAGTTCACCCAGTTGTCGCCCAGCTCCTTGAAGATTTCTCCACCTTTGACCAGCGCACCGGAAATCGCCTGGTTAGGCAAACGATATAACAGTCCACTGAGCCCGACGGCAGCGGCAAACATAATACCGCCCCGGGTATGGGCCAGGTAATATGCGTGGTTATCCGTGTCAGGACAGTAAAAATTGACGTCGGCCAGGTTGGCGGCGGATTTGGTCAGCAGGTCGACTATATCAGCATGTGCTGATGGCTGATAACGCTTGAGAAATTCGATCATGCTGCTGTTCTCGTCGCGATCCAGCAAACCCTCGAATTCTTTGACAGGTTCGGACAAACTCATAACCAGGGGACTCCCGAGTTCCCTTCATAAACTCAACTGATTATGGACACTGGTCCGGCAAACATCAATGTAGAAATGGAACGAATGAGACCCGTTTCAATTTAGCGCTTTTCAGGCGGACAATTGTCTAAAAACACGATCGGCGCTTTCTATAGCACTGTCGATGTTGTCGGACAGCACATTGAAGTGCCCCATCTTGCGTCCCGGACGCGCTTCATTCTTGCCGTAAAGATGTAACTTGATATTGGCTTCCTGCAGCAGGACTTCCCAGTGCGGGTCCCACAGGTCGCCGAGCAGATTGACCATCACCACCGGTGAAATCAACCGCGCATCACCCGGCACCAGGCCGCACATCACGCGTACCTGCTGTTCGAATTGAGAGGTCACCGCAGCATCCTTGGTGTAATGGCCACTGTTGTGGGGGCGCGGCGCCATTTCATTGAACACCAGTTGATCGTCCTCGGTGACGAAAAACTCCACCGCCAGCACACCGACATAATCCAGCGCCTCCGCCAGTTGAATGGCCTGCTGCTGCGCCTTAAGGGCCAGTGCATCGCTGACGCGCGCCGGTACGATGGACTGATGCAGAATGCCGTTGCGATGTTCGTTTTCAGCCGGCGGATAACACTGGATCTGGCCACAGGTATTACGCGCCAGCAGAGCTGAAATCTCTCGTTTCAATACCAGTTTTTTCTCCAGCACGCAGGGCACGCCGTGCATGGAACGAAATGCATCCTGAGCCTGTTGTAGATCATTGACCACCTGCTGGCCCTTGCCGTCATAACCCAGAGTTGCGGTTTTCAGAATGGCCGGCAACCCAACCATCTCGACAGCCGAAACGAGTTCGTCTTCATTGGTCACCGCTGCAAAGGGAGCGGTTTCAACACCTGACTGATGCGCGAAAGTCTTTTCGCGAATACGATTCTGCGCCGTTTCCACGGCTTCGGGGGATGGGAATACGGGTCGCTTCGCAGCGATGTAACGCATGCAGTCGGCGGGAATGTTTTCAAATTCGGTGGTGACCGCATCGCAGCCGTCGATCATGCGGTCAAGGGCGGCATGGTCATCGAAAGCCGCCTGAATGTGTAAATCAGCAATCTGTCCGGCCGGACTCTGCGGATCCGGATCGAACACCACCGTCTGATACCCCATAGTGCGCGCCGCAACACAGAACATGCGACCCAGCTGACCGCCACCCAGAACGCCCAGTTTGGCACCCGGTAGTAACATATGGATTTATTCCTCTGGCGGTAACGACATGGCCAGTACCGCATCCTGCTGATTGGCGCGAAAATCCGCCAGTTTCTCGGCCAGCGCCGCATCCTGATTAGCCAGCAGTGACACTGCGAATAATCCTGCATTGGCCGCACCCGCTTCACCAATCGCAAAGGTTGCCACGGGAATGCCTTTCGGCATCTGAACGATGGACAGCAGTGAGTCCATCCCTTTCAGGTATTTCGAGTTTACCGGCACACCGAGTACCGGCAAAGTGGTTTTGGCCGCCAGCATACCCGGCAAATGCGCCGCGCCACCGGCACCGGCGATAATACAGGCCAGACCCCGTTCCCGGGCAGTGGCCGCATATTCGAACAGTAAATCAGGCGTACGATGGGCCGATACCACGCGGGCCTCGTAATCTACGCCAAACGCTTCCAGTTGTTGTACCGCATGCTGCATGACAGGCCAGTCGCTCTGGCTACCCATGACCACGCCGACTTTCATGTTCGCCATAATGATCGCCTTCTGTGTCGTCCGGATCGGAGAAAAACCGCGTATTGTATAGGAAAATCGTTCATTTGGTAAATTCTGCAGAACACGGCCGTTTGACCTAGAATGATGGGCATTGCTTCTGGAATTGAACTTGGGCTCTCATGGAAAAAGTACTCATTACCGGCGGCGCCGGTTTCATCGGTTCGCATACTGCCGACCTGATCATGCAACAGGGCACGCCGGTTCGCGTCCTCGACAATCTCTCCTCCGGCCATCGCCACAATCTTCCCGACAGTCACCCCCTGCTGGAATTCATCGAAGGTGATATTTGCGACCGAAACACCGTCGATGCCGCCATGCAGGGTGTCAGTCATTGCCTGCACCTGGCGGCGCAGGTGTCTGTGGTGGCGTCACTGGAAGATCCCGGTTTTTCCGCCCAGCAAAACATTCTCGGTTTTGTGAACGTGCTGGATGCCTGCCGCGTGCAGGGGGTACAGCGACTGGTCTACGCCTCTTCGGCGGCCATTTACGGCGAACCAGCCAGCCTGCCACTGGCAGAAGATGCTCCGGCCGCTCAATTATCGCCCTACGGCCTGGAGAAGAAAATCAACGAACAGTATTGCGACCTGTATCGCCGCCTGTACGGGTTCTCCTCGCTTGGCATGCGTTTTTTCAATGTCTTCGGCCCACGCCAGGATCCGAAATCACCCTACGCCGGAGTCATCGCCCTGTTTGTTGACCGCATTCGCGATAACCAGCCGCTGACCATTTTCGGCGACGGTAAGCAGACCCGCGATTTTATCTATGTCGGTGACGTTGCGCGCAGTAACCTGGCTGCCCTGCAGGGCAGCTTGCAGAGCGCCTGTAACGTGGCCACCGGCCACAGCACCTCTCTACTGGACCTGGTCGAAAGCCTGTCCCGGCTGACCGGTAACAAGCCGGAGATCAGCTTTGCGGCTCCGCGCGAGGGTGACATTGTGCATTCGCTCGCCAGCCCGCAACGAATGAATCAGCAGCTTGAGGTCGCCGCCAAGACCGATCTCGACACCGGGCTGGGGCGGTTGCTGGAATCCGTCAAAAACGGATAAGTAAGACGGACAAAGCCCGGACAAGGCAGATTTCCCAAAATACGCCGACTTTGCCGCGGAAATTGGCCTGTCTTATTATTAAATTCTAATTGAAATAGAGATTCTACATGAATTTCAATACTTTATAATATTCGTTCCGGGTAAATTTCAGCCGGGCGCGGGGCCTTTTATTCGCGACCTGTCATGGTATGGACATACTGTTTATGGAAAATCGGTGCTATAGTGAAGTTTCCGCCACTAATCGCTGATAACGAGCTGACCCGAACAGGCTCGATACCGACGACAAAGGGACGCCCATGAACAAAGACAAATCCCCTCTCGATAGCGCGCAGATGCTGGATCGCCACATGAAGCTGATCAGCGACACCCGTCACCAGGTCATCCCCGGCAACGGCACCCGCGCGAGCATCCGGTCTGGCGGCCTGGCCAGCCTCCAACAGGCGACTCTGCAGCTGATGGATCGACGTCAGGCACGCTGGGGATTCGGCGGATTGCCGTTTCGGGTAGTACGCCACAAACTGGCGGCTGATCGCTGGCGGCTGACCGTCGAGGATCCAAGAACCCGCACCGTGATTCTCGAAGCCGAAGGCTGCGGCGACAAGATCTTCGCCTATGAAGACAGCCTGGCACGCATGGCGGAAGCCCTCACCGACCGTGACCTGATCATCACAACACCGAGTCGCCGCTAATCCACTCACGACATCCTACAAGCTGTAGTCAAAATCCTACACGAGTTTCAGCTTTTTGTGACAGATTTCACATGAACTGCTGACCTACAATAATCGACACAGGGAATACTTAAATAACCAAAGAAGATGATTACCATGAAAGAACTCAACGCTCTCGTACAGGAAATAGTCGATTTTGGCGATGCCATCAGTTATTCCGAAAATCCCGCCGACCCCAACTTTCAGAATGCCTGCGATCTGTTCAGCCAGTATCTGGACTGGAAATTCACTGAACTGAAACATCAGCTGACCGAAAGTGACGCGCTCAACAGCGATCCGCAATGGGATAACAGCGACCTGGAAGGTCTGAATAAACTGATCTCATCACCCATGCGTAGTGCAGAAACCTACATCACATGGACCCGCGAGCTGATGCAATACTGCGTCAACCTGCAACGTAATAAACTGATTGCGGCCTGAGTAGATCACTCCCCTGCCGATTAATCCGGGGCCCGGAAACGAAAGCACTGCTGGAGCATCGCTCCAGCAGTGCTTTTTTTTGCTCACCGGCCACCCGCCAGCGTTTCGCGTCCGGCTTACACCTTCACGTAAACCCAGCCTTCCTGCAATCGCTTGACGATGCGTTCAACCGCAGTGTCACCGGTTTTACTGTGGGCAATGATCTTCGGCTCCACACCCTGCATGCGTAATCGATTGATCGCATTGGAGCAGGCGATGAAAGATACATTACTGTACTGATCCATAATACTGATGATTTTGTCCTTGTAGGGCGACACATCGGTACGCAACAGGTCGATACCACCGGAATTGGCGATGACCTCCAGCTCGAACGGAAGATGGCGTTTTTCGAACTGGTGGATAATGTATTCCACTTTCTGAATGGTCTGCTCCAGCTTATTACCTTCCGAGCTGGAGATATGCAACACGATCTTGTTCTGTTGTTGCAGGTCGACCGGATTCAGCTGAATACCATCGAGCTGTACGCTGGAATGCGGCTGCAAACCGCCGGATCCACCAACCCAGCCAACCACCAGCCCCAGAGTCAGCAACAATGCGGCGGCAACAGACTGTTTCCAGCCCGTAACACGCACCCCACCATTCTGCACCTGAACACTGTTGCTCGCAGCCGGCAGCTGTGCGTAACTGTTCTTCAGGCTCTTCTTCAGTTCACATATCGCCTGTACTTTTTCATACAGATGATTATCGGACCGCATCGCCTGTTTAAAGGTCTCACGATCACGGCTATCCAGCTCGCCGTCGACAAAGGCATTGATCATTTCATCTGAAAATTCTGCTTTCATTTCACGCTCCTGATCTTCAGGACAGATGACATATTGTCTCGCTTCTGCAGTTTCTGCTGCAGGTTCTTGCGCGCACGACTCAGGCGGCTCATTACGGTACCCACCGGTATATTCAACGCTGTCGACACCCCGGCATATGACATGCCTTCCAGATCGACCAGCGAAATAATCTGTCGTTGCGTCAACGGCAGGTCAGCAATGGCCTGTTGCACCTGGTCGACGGTTTGTTGTCGACCATGCCAGTACTCCGGCGTTTTGTTGTGCTGGTACACCACGTCGTCGATATCTTCACAGGGTTTATTGCGACGCAGGTATTCGCGCCATTGATTATTCAGGATAGCAAACAACCAGGCCTCCATGGATTGTTCGTTTTTTAACTGATCGATTTTCTGGATTGCTTTAGACAGTGCATCCTGCACCAGGTCGTCCGCCAGCATCGCGTCATGACACCAGGAATAAGCAATCCTGAATAAACGGTCACGACAGGATTTGATCTGTTTGACAGTGGATCTGTCTTTACACAAAAAAATAAGTCTGTTCATAAACTACAACCGAAATTACGCATTAATAAAGATGCAGGCATTTTCAGTTTTATTCCAATTTTTTTTATAAAAATTTTTCTGGAATAAATCATCCGCTCACTCCATCCATCC
>CBDULQ010000071.1:0-15097 GCA_965368115.1 uncultured Gammaproteobacteria bacterium
TGGTGGTATTGATGTTGTTGTGGCGTATGTAGTCGATGACATCGTCGCCGCTGATGCCTTCCATGTTCAGGTCGAGCAGCAGGATGCCGTAAGTATTGGTGGACAGTTTCTCGATAGCATAGTAGCCGATGTTGACCGCTTCGATGTTGTGGCCGGTCTGGGTGAGCAGTTCACCCAGGCTGTGCAGGTGAAGTTTCTCGTCATCAACGATGAGAATTTTTTCGGTGTATTCCGATAAATATTTGATGCTCGTCTGATTGCCCGCGGTGTTGTTCTGCTTATCTTTATTTGTCATTTTGCACAACCTGTTTATTGTTCAGCTGTCTCGATGTGAGGAATCTGTACGGTAAATACAGTGCCAGTGCTTCCTGTCTTACATCCGATGAAGCCCCCCATGCTGTCGATGAGGTTCTTTACGATACTCAGGCCCAGGCCCGAGTGTCCTTTGCCCTTGGTCGATTCGACCGGAGAATACAAGTGATTCAGAATGTGCTCCGGAATACCCGGTCCGTTGTCGACGATTTCGATTTCGACGAACACGCGGCCGTTGATATTTATATTCCGGGTGGTGATGGACAACTCGCCGTTGTTGCCCATGGCTTCCACCGCATTCTTGATCAAATTGGTAATGATCTGCTTGATGGCATCCTTGTCGAAAGCAATGGTTTCGATGTTGTCCGCCAGTATCACCCGGGAATTGATGTTATGGGTGACGAACAGGGACGACTTGAAAACCTTGTCGATATCACTAATGAGCTTGTTAACGTTAACCGCCTGCCGTCCGGCATCGGTCATCAGGTCACGATTCAGGTCTTCCGCGCAACGAAGAATAATATTACCGACCCGGTCGATTTCTTCCTTGATGGTGCTCAAGTCATTCTGTGCCGGATCGTCGTCGCCGAGCCGGTTGCTGAGAATCTGCAGATAATTGCGGATGACGCTCAACGGGTTATTGGTTTCATGGATGATTTCCCGCGCCTTGGTGGCGAACTGGGAATCACGCAGGTCGATGATGTCCTGCTTCTGTTTGATCAGGTGCTCCGCCTGGTCGATCTTGTCGGCGATCTCCTGGGCGAAAATACGCAACAGGTCGAAATTGCGTGCCAGGCTGTCATGACGTTTCTCGCTGACGCCGAGTACGATCACCGCGCGTTGCACCCCGGCTTTGACGATGGGGACACAGACGATGCCGTCCGCGCGCAGAGCGCCGATCAGCTGTTTGTCGATCACCGCCAGTTTGTCCACCTCGTCGGCCATGGAATCCTGAATGCTCTTGTCTTCGAAGGCCTTGCTGACCAGGCTGCGCGACTGCATGGGAATTTGCAGTTCGTCGAGCAGGTTACGTTCACCCAGATTCTGCTGGCTTTCCACAAACAGGGTGGCCTGGTCATGATGACAGCCGAAGATGACACTATTCTTGATGCCGAACAGGATGAGCAGGCAGCGCTGGATGGAAGCGTAGATGCCTTCGCCGTCGTTGATTTCGAACGGCAGCTGGCCACCCTGCACCAGGGCGATGCCCTTGATTTCGCGGGCCAGTTCCACCTGTTTGAGTTCGTCCTGCTCCTGATCCGGATCGTCGCCGATGTCGATGTTCAGGGAGGCGGCGATCTTGTGCAGTTCTTCCAGCGAATCCTCGATCAGTTCCAGAATCAGTGCTTCGGACAGATCGAACAGACTGGTGAAATGGGTGAGTACGATGGACTGGGCTTCGGTGTCGTTACAGGCAAGGATGTTGGCCAGGTTGATGATCTTCACCAGGTGGTGGGCCTCCTGGATGTCGTCCACCTCGGCATGGTGATAACGCACCGCATCGGCGACCACGACCGGCATTTCCCATTTTTCCAGCAGCAGGGCGCCCAGCTCGTCATGGGTCATATTGAAATGTTCGCGCTCTTCCTCCAGTACCCGGTCGGCGGGATAAACGCCGTGGGGAATGCGCTTGTAGCCGGATTCAGCGTGGGTTTCGAAAACCAGTTTGCCGATATCGTGCAACAGACCGGCGAGGTAGGCTTCTTCGATGTATTTATAGCTGGTCAGTTTGGCCAGGGCGCGGGCGATCAGGGCGCAGGCCAGGGAGTGCTTCCAGAATTCCTTGAGGAACTGGCTTTTTTCGTTGGAGTAGCGGGAGAAAAACTGTTGAACGGAAGCGGTGATGGCGACGGATTTGATGGTGTCGAGGCCGAGGAACATAAGCGTGTGCTTGAGCGACTTTAGATGTCGCGCTCGCCCATATACGGGCGAATTAGCAACTGAGACGATCTTGGCACTGAGTGCCGCGTCCCTGCTAATAATGTCGGAAACCGTGTCGAAACAGACGTCTTCATCTCTACATGCTCTGAGCAACTTGATCAGGATGTGTGGAAGAGAAGGAAGCTTGTTTACCTCAGATTCCTCAAGTGACTTAATCACAACTTCACGCATGTGGTTAATGCTATTACTTTTTTCCCTTGTGTCAATGCGCTTTATCGGACAGTTTCATGAAAAAACTGCTCACTTTTTAAACAGCGCAAAATGTATATAGCAAATATGGCAGAGAATACACGCCAAACCGGCGATTATTTTTCTCGGTAATTTGAACCTGGCGTGATATTCTGTGGCCAATCAGGGCTTGGTTGGCTTTGCAGTAACTCTCTGAAACATATGATAAAAGATGTTCAGCTTGAGATGCGTAAGGCACAAGGCGTAGCGGGTTAAGCCGAGTAATCGACGAAAAATGCCTCCGAACCATCTTAATGACAACAAAACGGCGCAGGTCATTGCCATCACCAGCGGTAAAGGTGGTGTCGGCAAAACCAGCCTGACCGTCAATCTGGGAATCGCCCTGTCCCAGCTCGGCCAGAAGGTCTGCCTGTTCGATGCAGACGCCAATCTGGCGAATCTCAATATCATGCTCAGACTGATGCCCGAATACACCATGGAACATGTGTTGCGTGGCGAAAAGGACATCCAGGACATCGTTCTGCACAAGGCCGGCATCAGCCTGGTTCCCGGCGCCACCGGGCTCACCGATTTCGTCCATATGTCCAGCGAGTACCAGCGCCGCGCCATCAATAGCCTGGCGAGCCTGGAACGCTATTACGATCATCTGCTGGTGGATACTTCGGCGGGCATCTCCGAACAGGTGCTGTCGTTCATCGAATCGGCGCATCAGTGCCTGCTGGTGATCAGTCCGGAGCCCACATCACTCACCGACGGTTTCTCCCTGTTGCGCGTGCTCAAGAAACGTGGCTACCAGCGAACGATCAACGTGGTGGTGAATTATGCCGGCGCCGAACTCAGTGCGCGCAAGGTGTTCAATCGTTTTTCCGGCGCGGTGGCCAAATACATCGGTTACCAGGTGCGCTATCTGGGTTTCGTGATGAAGGACGACAACATGTCCTCGGCGATCAGTCTGCAGAATCCGATTATGCTGCAGAAGCCCCAGTCGCTGGCCAGCCGTAGCCTGGTGCGTCTGGCGGGTGCGGTGAATCGGCTGGTCCAGGAGGATTACCATAGCGACGCGCTCAGTGAACACTGGATGGAGCTGGCGCACATCGAACCGGAGAGTGTACAGCCCGAGCCGGAAGCGCTGGATGTGAGCGAGGATGATTTGCTGGATGGCGAACTGATCGCAGAAGAGGATGAACCGGCACCGGTCAATCGTCGGCAGATCCTCAACAGCCATAACCGGGCGCTGCGCGAATTCATCGAAGACCCGGAGACCTCCAAGCTGGAACTGCGTTCGGTGCTGAACGACCTGATCGATGTTTACGTCAGTCGCTTCAACGATTATCCCTTTGATGCCATCGGTATCGTCAACCGCGCCCTGGAACTGGATAAACTGTCCGGTGACAAACTGGGCCAGCTGATGATGACCCTGCAGCTGTTCTACCAGGATCAGCTGGCACAGACTGACCGTGACACTTCAGCGGAACATATTCGTCAGCTGATCAACAGTTTCGTGCAGGAACACAAGAACTATCCCTTCGACGTGGTGCAGACCCTGTACCAGTTCCTCGACCTGGAAAGCGTATCGCAGAACCAGATGCGTCAGCTGCTGACCAATCTGTTGCTGGTGTATGAAGACAAGTACCGGGTGGTGAAAGATATCGATAACGGTGAGTCCGGTGTCTACTGCGCCGAACACGAACAGGAACAGTACGAGAAAGTCGTTGCCCTGTTACAGGATAAACACCTGCACAACCTGGCGTTGAAAATGAAACCGGTCGAGGCGGGGAATGACCAGCACAATCAGGATGAAGTCGGTGAACAACGCAAACAGAAATCCGATAATCCGCTGCTCGACAGTATTCGCTTTGCCTCGCTGACGGATTGATCGAAGGACCGGTCGAACAATCGATGGAAGGTTTTATTTAAACGCCTTCGCGTAGTCCTCGGCAGAGAATCCCACTCGATACTCACCATCCACATCCAGTACCGGACGTTTGATGATGCTCGGATTGTCGAGCATGATTTTGATGGCTGCGG
The DNA here is from genome assembly GCA_965368115.1 of uncultured Gammaproteobacteria bacterium. GTDB lineage: Bacteria > Pseudomonadota > Gammaproteobacteria > SZUA-229 > SZUA-229 > CBDULQ01. Next base: position 4,471 of record CBDULQ010000071.1, read on the forward strand.
TCTGGGTAGTGACTTTTTCTTTTACCGCATCGTCCAGCTTGCGCCAGGTGGTGCCGCGTTTGTTGAGCAGGGTTTCCCAGCCCAGCGCCTTGCACCATTTCTTCAGTTCCTTTTCCGGAACGCCGAGTTTTTTGTAATCATGAAATTCATATTCCACACCCTGGTCCTTGAGCCAGGTGCGGGCTTTTTTCATGGTGTCGCAGTTGGCAATGCCGTAGAGGGTGGTCATGATGATCAGGTCCGTAAATTAACTTGAACAAAATTCGTTTTTTTAAAATGCCACGCGAGATGCATGAGCAGGTATTGAGATATTAAACGCCGGCGTCCGCAAACAAAGGCCGTTTGCGGACGCCGATTTTTAATCAGTCGATCGAGCGCAGCAGTTCGTTGATGCCGACCTTGCTCAGGGTCTTTTCGTCCACCTGCTTGACAATCACTGCACAGTACAGGCTGTAGGTGCCGTCTTTGGAGGGCAGGTTGCCAGAGACCACAACCGAACCTTTGGGTACGCGACCGTAAGTCACTTCGCCGGTTTCGCGGTTGAAGATCTTGGTGCTCTGGCCGATGTACACGCCCATGGAAATCACCGAGCCTTCTTCGACGATGACGCCTTCGACGATTTCGGAACGCGCGCCGATGAAGCAGTTGTCTTCGATAATGGTGGGCGCGGCCTGCAGCGGCTCCAGTACTCCGCCGATGCCGACGCCGCCGGACAGGTGTACGTTCTTACCGATCTGTGCACAGGAGCCGACGGTGGCCCAGGTGTCCACCATGGTGCCGGAATCCACATAAGCGCCAATGTTCACATAAGAAGGCATCAGGACCACGCTGGGCGCCAGGTAAGAACCGATACGTGCGGTGGCCGGTGGTACCACGCGTACGCCGGATTCGCGGAAGGCGCGCGAGTTGTGATCGGCGAACTTGGAATCGACCTTGTCGTAGTAATTGGTGAAACCACCCTTGATGAATTCGTTGTCGTTGATGCGGAACGACAGCAGCACGGCTTTCTTCAGCCATTCGTTGACCACCCAGTCGCCGTCTTTCTTTTCGGCAACGCGGTCTTCACCGGAGTCCAGCATCATGATGGCCTGTTCGACGGCTTCGCTGACGTGGGTTTCGGCATTGCGCGGTGTAATATCGGCGCGACGTTCAAAGGCTTCTTCGATAATTTGTTTGATATCGTCCATCGGGGTCTCCAACTAAAGCGATGTAATGAATTGATGAATACGGTCGGCGGCGGTCACGGTTTCGTCGACCGTGGCCACCAGCGCCATACGAATATGATTCACGCCCGGATTGATACCCTCCGCTTCACGTGAAAGATAACGACCGGGTAGCACGGTGACGTTCTGTTGCGCGAACAGTTGTTGCGCGAAATCCGTGTCCGCGATCGGTGTGCGCGGCCAGAGATAAAATCCGGCGTCCGGCAGGCGCACATCGAGTACCGGTGCCAGGATATCCAGCACCGCATCGAATTTCTGTTTGTAGAGCCGGCGATTTTCGCGCACATGGTCTTCGTCGTTCCAGGCGCTGATGCTGGCCAGTTGAGTCGGCGGCGGCATGGCGCAACCGTGATAGGTCCGGTATTTGAAAAACGCCTCTATGACATCCGCATCACCGGCCACGAAACCGGAGCGCAGGCCCGGCAGGTTGGAGCGTTTCGACAGGCTGTGGAACACCACACAACGTTTGTAATCGGTGTTACCCATGGCTTCCGCTGCTTCCAGCAAACCACAGGGCGGATTGTTTTCGTCGAAATAAATTTCCGAATAGCATTCGTCGGAGGCGATGATGAAATCGTACTGTTCGGCTTTTTCGATCAGCGCCTGCAACTGGTCCTGCGGAATCACCGCGCCGGTGGGATTGCCCGGGGTGCAGATGTACAGCACCTGGCAGGCCTGCCAGTGCGCTTCGGGAATCGCCGCAAAGTCCGGCAGGTAATTGTTGTCCGCGGTCGTGTTATAAAACAGCGGCTCGGCGCCGGACAGGAAGGCGGCCCCTTCGTAAATCTGGTAGAACGGGTTCGGCATCAGAATGGCCGGATTGTGACTGCGATCGATCATCGCCTGGGCAAAGGCAAACAGCGCTTCGCGGGTACCGTTGACCGGCAGGATCTGGGTTTCCGCATCGATGCCCGATGTCAGCCCGAAGCGGGTCTGTAACCAGCCGGCGATGGCCTGGCGCAGGGCGGGCATGCCGCGGGTCAGCGGATACTGGCCGACTTTATCCAGATTGGCGCCGAGATCGCGCAACACGAAGCTCGGTGGCGTATGTTTCGGCTCGCCGATGGACAGTGCGATATGCGCCAGTTGTTGCGGCGGCAGCGCGCCCTGTTTCAGCTCGGCCAGCTTTTCGAAAGGATAGGGCTGCAGGCGATTGAGGTCCGGGTTCATGTAAACTAGTTTCGTGGTCTGCTTGCAAAAAGAAGGCGGATTATACCCTAACGGAGGTAAAGATGGCGGTTCTGTCCATGCATCATGTCAGCATGATTGTGGCTGATACAGCAAAAGCACTGACATTCTATCGGGACATCCTGGAACTGCCGGTGAGTGAGGCACGGCCTGAGCTGGGTTTTCCCGGCGCCTGGCTGCAACTGGGTGCGCAGCAGATTCATCTGCTCGAAGTGCCGAATCCCGACCCGGTCGGCGAGCGGCCGCAACACGGTGGCCGTGACCGGCATCTGGCGCTGGCGGTCGATGCGCTGGCACCGTTCGAACAGCGCCTGCAGGCCGCCGGCCTGACCTTCACGCGCAGCAAGTCCGGGCGTCAGGCGTTGTTCTGTCGTGATTACGACGGTAATACGCTGGAGTTGATCGAGGTTGCCGCGGCTGATCAGTGACGTCTGGCGCGCGACGGTGCGCCGCCGGTGAGTGCCGGTGTGGGACGGTCGATGGCGTAGCCCTGGGCGAAGTCGATGCCGATATCCACGAGCTGATCGAGCGCGGCCTGGTCTTCCACCCATTCCGCGATGACCTTGAGTTGAGCGGTGTGGCCGATACGGGTGATGGCTTCCACGATGGCGCGGTTCATCGGATCTTTGCTCAGATCGCGGATGAACATACCGTCGATCTTGAGAAAATCCACCGGCAGGAATTTGAGATAGGAAAATGAACTCATGCCGCTGCCGAAGTCGTCCAGTGCAAAACTGAAGCCCAGTGCGCGCAGCTGTTCGATGAATTTGATCGCTTTGTCGAGGTTGCTGATGGCCGCGGTCTCGGTGATTTCCAGGCAGATATTCTGTGGATCGATCTGGGTGTCGTGCAGTAATTCGAGTATAAAATCGGCAAACTGATCATCGTTGAATACCTGGCCTGAAAGGTTGATAAAAGCGATGTCGGGTAATTCATCCTGGCTGTCACCAGTTCTGAGTTGTTGTAGATAGTCGATGACATTGCGCACCACCCAGTGATCGAGTTGCGGCATCAGTTCGTAACGTTCGGCGGCGGGAATGAAGGTCCCCGGCATGATCAGTTCGCCGCTTTCATCCACCATCCGGAACAGGAATTCGGCGCAGTTGTGTTGCGCGCCATCGCTCTGCAAAGGATGGATGGACTGGCGATAAATGACGAAACGATTTTCTTCCAGTGCCGCCTTGATGCGGTTAACCCACTGCATTTCACCCTGGCGCTGCATCAGTTCAACATCATCTTCGGTGTAGATATGCAGACGATTACGGCCGCGTTCCTTGGCGGCGTAACAGGCCATGTCAGCGGCACTGAGCAGGTCGTCGCGGGAGATGTTGCTGTTACTCATCATCACCAGGCCGATACTGGCGCCGACGGAAAATTTCTGTTTGTTCCATTCGAAACGAAACATCTGGATCGCCTGCAGAATCTCATCGGCCAGTGCCTGCGCCTGTTCCAGTGAGGCGTTTTTCACAATCAGTCCGAATTCGTCACCACCCAGCCGCGCCAGTACACCGGCATCACCGATGGTGACGATGAGCAATTTTGTCAGGTCGATCAGCATCTGGTCGCCGGCGGCGTGGCCACAGGTATCGTTAACGATCTTGAACTGGTCCAGGTCGATGTACATCAATGCGTGCTGATGTTGTGACCAGTCGGTGGCGTCGATGAGTTTGATCAGTTTCTGTTCGAAGGCAAAACGATTTGTGAGTCGAGTCAGCGGGTCGTGATGCGCCATAAAGTCGATGGTTTCACTGGCCTGTTTGCGTTCGGTGATATCTTCGGCGATGCCGCAGATGCGAGTCAGCCTGCCGTAGTTGTCGTATACCGGGTAGGCGCGAGACTGGATCCAGCGTGCGTCGTCACCATAGACCACGCGAAATTCGGGTAACAGGGGATCCTGTAAATCACCCTGGGTTTTTTTTCGTAGATCGGCAATCACCGCGTCGCGATCGTCCGGATGTATGGCATCCAGCCAGCTACGCGGGTCGGCGTATAGATCTTCGCGGCGCTGGTGCCAGTAAGATTCATAGGCCGGGCTGACGTAATGCACGGTGTTCCAGTCCGGCGAAGAAATCCAGAACACTTCACGGATGTTATCGGTGAGCTGGCGAAAGCGCGATTCGCTTTCCATGAGTTCCGCAGTGCGTCGTTCAACCTGGCGTCGTGCCAGCCAGGTGGCGCTCGCCAGGATGATCAACAGTGACGCCACAACCGCTGCGACGGCAGGTAACCAGTCCGGTAAATAACCCGCGCTCTGGGCTCTTAAATGATGTTTGAGGGATTCGTTATAAACTGAGTCCGGATCCTGTTTCTGCATGGCAAGATAATGGTCGATGACCGCCAGAATTTGCATCGGGTCGCCTTGCGGGGCAGCGAAACGCACTTCTACAGGATTGAAGATGATGCCGGTTTCGATAAGATCGAATTCACCGGCATGCAGCAGGCTGATGAGTCGATTGCTGATTGCGACGTCGGCCCGGTTCAGTTCAACCTGACGCATGGCTTCGATATAGCTGTCGGTTTCGACCGCCTGAAACTCGAACTGAAACTCGTCCATGATGTGGCGAAACGCCCTGCTATGGATACTCGCCGACATGAGTGCAACCCGGGCGCCCTGCAAATCGTCCAGCGAAGTGATCGGGTCCCGGTTACTGCGATACACCGTACCCCAGTTGTTGATCAGTGTTTGCTGGCTGAAGGCGTAACGGCGTGCGCGTTCCGGTGTGTAGGCAATGCCGGTCAGCAGATCGATCTCACCGCGATCGAGTTTGGCAAGCAGTGTTTTCCAGGGACCAAATACGTATTCCAGCTGCCAGTCTTCCCGGCCCGCGATGTCACGCAGCAGATCGATAGCGATACCCTGGTACTGCAACTGGTCGTCACGGAAGACGATGGGCTGGTTCTGAAACACGCCCACGCGAACCACGGTTTGTGCTTGTGCAGGCGATAGCAACAGCAAGGCGAACAGGCAACAGCAGATTCCCCTTGCCAATCGCAGGAACCGCAGCCGAAGGGGGGCGCTGCGGTTAGCGGCTCTGGTCATATGATTTCCGTTTGTTCAAGTTGTCCGACAGGATCTTGAATGATTTTTTATGTGAATTTGCCGTAGCCGCAAGCCACAGCAATCCTGTCGCTGGATTGTTACTGAATTGTAGTGCATCAGGGCGGCCCCTGACAGGCGATTCATGCTCTGAAAATGCCATTAATTTTATGAGTTTATTGAAGTCCTCAGAAAATTTTACACAGCGGGCTTGTCGCATTGTGGTAGATCGAAGATGATATGCGGCGCCGGGCTCTATCATGAATAAACCATTATGAAGCAGATAGTTATGCGTAGATTGTTGGTCGTTTTAAGCACCCTGTTGTGGCTGTGTTCCGCACAGGCCGTCGAAGAAATGAATCTCCCGGTACATGACCAGGAGCTCCAGGTGCATCGCTACGATGCCAGTGGTGAACAGTTGATGGTGTGGATCATGCCGCGCCTGGAAGCCACACCGCGGGTCATGCAACTGGCTCGGCGCATGGCTGAGCAGGGGGTGGAAATCTGGTTGGTGGATCTCACTTACAGCCTGTTCCTGCCCCAGGGGCCGGCCAGTCTGCGCAGTATCGACGGTCGTTATGTATCCGGGCTGATCCAGGCAGCCCATCAACGCAGCGGTAAAAACATCACCCTGCTGGCGCGTGGCTATGGCGCCATTCCGGCATTGAAAGGTGCGCGCGACTGGCAGTTCAGTCAGCCGCGCGAGCCAGACCGCAGGTATCTGAACGGCGTCATGCTGATTTCACCGGATCTGTACGCCACCATTCCGGCACTCGGCCTGGACCCGGTATACGAAGCCATCGTGCGTGCCACCAATGTGCCGGTGATGATTTACCAGTCCGGCAAGCGCGGCAATCGCTGGCAACTGGATCGACTGGTGGAGCAGCTCCAGCAGGGTGGCGCACAGGTTTATACCCGGGTATTACCGGGTGTCACCGGTCTGTTCGCCGACGAGGATAAAGCGCCGGAGACGCTGGCCGCGCTGGATGGCCTGCCGCGCGAGATGAGCAAGGCGATACAACTGTTGCATCGCCTGCCGACGCCTCTGCAGGTGGCCGAACTGAGCCAGGTGGAGGCACAAACCGGTCTCGGCCTGGATACCCAGCTCACGCCGTTCAGTGCCGGTTTTGCGCCGGCACCGGTGGACCTGCAATCGGCGCGTGGTGAACGGGTGGTGCGCCGGGATTACACCGGCAAGGTCACGGTGATGAATTTCTGGGCCAGCTGGTGTCCGCCCTGCGTGGAGGAGATTCCTTCGTTGAACAACCTGCGCCGCCAGCTGGCGGATCAGCCGTTCGAACTCATTTCCATCAACTACGCGGAAGATCCCGGGCAGATCGCTGATTTTCTGCGCCGGGTGAAAGTGGATTTTCCCGTGTTACTGGATGAAGACGGCAGCTATTCGGCCAAATGGAAGGTACTGGTGTTTCCGTCCACTTTCGTGATCGGGCCCGACGGTCGGATCGTCTACGGCGTCAATGGCGCGATTCACTGGGACAGCCCCGAGTTGGTCAAACAACTGCGCGCGCTGCTGCCCGAATAACCTCTCCTGCATGTCCGGCCCTGGCCGTTGACTGACAAGAATGATCGTTCTAGTATGTAATCAGAACGATAATTCTAGTTTTGTTCGACGGCGGTTGCCGTCGGTTTTCATGCAGGAGATCCCCCATGTTCATGTTCGAATTCAGAGATATCGGCTGGTGGTACTGGCTGGTCACCGTGTGTCTGCTCAGCGCCGGACTGGCCGGCTGGGCGCCCGGCTTTCAACTCGCCATCGGCCTGACCCTGTTGCAGCTGGTGCATTACCTGTGGCTGCAGCGGAGCCTGAGCGCCTTCCCGGTACAGGTGCGCATCGGTTATCTGTTGCTGTTACTGCTGTGTTACTGGCCGCCGATGAATCCGTTGTTCTGGTTGCCCACTGTCGGCACCTGGGCGCAGGTGATTTTCGGTTACTGCGCCATGGCCCGTTTTGTGTCTTTAATGCCGTGGAATCTGCGTGAGGGGTTCAATGTGGGGTTAGTGACGCGCACTTTCCTGGCGCGTCCGGTACGCGGCAACATTATGCAGGGGCATGCGCCCCGGCCGGCGTCAGACGGCGCAGCCGAGACGGTTGACGTTAGTTGATCAGACGGCTGGCCTGCCAGATCATTTCGGAGATTTTCTGGTGCAGGCGCAGAAATACCGCGCGGATAAAGGCAACGGTGAGACTCGTGCCTTCCTTGACCTTGATACCGATCAGGGCGGCCATTTTTTTAATCAGGTGGTAGACCCAGATGCTCACATCCGAGGCCACGCTTGCCGCCTTGGCCATGAATATAGCCAGTCGATCAAGCAGGGTGAAGGTTGTGGCGGCGGCGCCAACCAGAAGAATACCGGCCACATTGACCACTTTCTTGATCACGTATAGCAGGGCGGCATCCAGTAGATCCAGCGTATTCGCGGTGAGTGACAGCAGCCCGTCGGATTTCAGCCAGCGTTCAACAGTCGCGTCCAGGTGACCTTTGGGGCGGTTGTTTTTCATGGCTTCCCAGCTGCCTGCGTCGCTGGCCGACTTGGTGTAGTGTTTCATGAGGTGATATTCCCAGGGAATGGCCGCCAGCGATGAAGGCATCAGGTAATCCGCACTGGAGCGGGGCACATGGTAGAACGGCCAGGTCGGCACCATGGGAATCGGGTCGGTCTGGTGATATACACGATAAATGTTTTTCTGTTTCAGGCGAGATGTGCACTTCTCTGCGAAGCGTTCCATGCCCACGCGTGGGCTGCCGAAGGTGTACAGTTTGACAGCAGGCACTGCACTGGCCTGCCGAATCCAGTCAGCGGCCAATGTCGCGATGGCGCCGCCCAGGCTGTGACCGACACAGTGAATGACGTTGACACCTTCGAGTTTGCTGATGAAACCGTGCAGTTCCCGGAAGATAGACTCGAATGCATAGTTGAAACCCTGATGGACGGCGGCACCGGTACGCGACGTGCGTACGCCCGTGTTGAGATCGGTGAGTGCGTCATACAGATTGGCCGTGCCCTTGATCGCAACAAAAGCATGACCTTTGTACATGCCCATCCCCGGCGACATGAAGGCCATAACATGTTTTTTCTTTGCGATGACCAGTGCACCGGTCTGACCGGTCACCATGGTTTTATCATCGGTGGCCATATGATTCTTGTATTTGAGAACAAAACCGCGTCGGTTTAATTCGTCCTGTATCAGATACACATTGGCTGCCAGCCCGGCAGCGAATTCGGGGTCAAGTTCAATCCCTGTCATGTCATTTCTCCAGTTGACACATGGTGACCATCAAGGAACCGTAGTCCTCGATCAAAACATCTTCGCCGGTTAATTCGCAGCTAACGCGGAAGGGACTGCCACCATATTCGGCATTTTCTTCCGGTTCGCGTTTGGAATTGCTCCAGAATACCTTTTCTTCGCCGTCCACCGTCACGGATAGTTGCTGGCCAATAACCAGCTCGACCGGTAATAATCTTGAAACAGACGATTCGAAAACGGCGGGAAAACTGACATGTCCCTGTGCGTCGGTCATCGCGGTATCAGACTGGCGTTTGTTCCATTCCCACTGGCGGGTCACTTTAGCATTCGCCAGTGGTTTGCCATTTAGAAGCAAGCGGGCTTCTACCGGGGAAAATACGCAAGTTTTTCCTACGCCAAAAATCGACATTGCTTGGGCTCCTTGAGAGAAAGCGATCATAAAACCCAGGATCAGTGCGTGCTTCATGCAGGCCTCGTGAGTAGGTGCTTTGGGTACTCCAGTCATTGACGCGGCGGACAAAAGCGATATCTGAGCCGTCTGACGTCATGAGTTGGGAGGATCATAGCATAGCCGGCAGGGCCGGTAGCTTGAACCAGGCCTGAATTTGAGGCGGCTGTGAGGACCGGCTTATTTCTTCGCCGGCGGAGTGGCGAGGATATTGTCCAGGCTCAGTCCGGTGAGGCCGTGGATGGTTTTCCACAGGTAGTAGAAAATGGCCATCATCATGATCATCGAAGGAATGGCAATCATCGGGTAGCTGAGCAGGGTGAGCTGGCCCAGTTCTTCGTTGAAGGCCGGCGTGCCGGAGGGGCTGGTGACCAGCCATTTGGCGAGCACGTAGTTCATCACCGAGGAAAAGAAAAAGGTGCCACTGAGCAGGTAGTTGGCGTTCAGCAGGCGCTGCTCGAAATGCGCTACCTGGCCGCGCTCTTCCAGTGCCTGGTGGATGCAGTCGATATTCAGCACGGTGGGGTTGTAGAGCAGGGTGCGGATCAGCGGGAAGCGGGTGCGGGTGGAAATCAGCACCGCGATACCGAGGATACCCGGGATCGCGGCTTCCTTGATCGCCAGCCAGCGGGTTTCCAGTTGCAGCAGGCCGATGCCGCCGGTGAGCAGTACGCTGACCAGGCCGAGCAGGGCGATGAAGTTTTTCTTCCGATAACGAATCAGTTCGAACAGGCCCCAGCCCAGTGGAAACGCCAGTCCCAGTATCAATGCGCCGGCGGCCCCCAGGGCCTCGTCGCCGCTGAATTTCATCAGGATAACGGATGGAATGACAATGCTGACCAGCAGGTCGATCATCGGACGCGGTTTATGGTCCGGAATGGCTTGCGAGGTGTTCATGAATATAAAGCGTTTGAATCCAGCGAAAAAATTGACGCGTTAAAATAATGTAATCAAAGCGCGCTCACTATGAACGCTGAATCGAATAATTTCAATAGACCAGGCAGGGGAGGCGAGGTTCAGTCGAGGGGTGGCAGGGAAAAGACCCGGCCCGGTCGCTTGCCGGGGCCGGGTAAACACACAAAAAAACGTTTAAGGCCGGAACAGACGCGGGCTGTAATGCCGCGCTTATTCGGACTCGTCGTAGCCGATTGGCCAGACCGCCTTCATGTCTTTCAGGCACTGGCTCATGTATTCGGTGTAGGCGTTGCTGCCGCTGCTCAGGCTCTGGCCCGCCGCCAGTTTCTGGCACTGGCCCTGGTAGAAGGCCTGAACTTTGGGGCTGTTCTCGTCTTCACCCAGGAAGGCAGTGTCGTTTGCGACAGCGGCAAAGCTGGCATTGCCGGCCAGAATGAGGCCAGTCAGCAGGCTGATATTAACAATGGATTTCATAGCGTTGACCTTATTGTTACGGGGTTTGAATGTCGCTATGTATACCGGGGCGCAGTCCGAATAAAGCAATATTT
>CBDULQ010000072.1:0-15094 GCA_965368115.1 uncultured Gammaproteobacteria bacterium
GCAACAGGCCAAGATGAAAGAAGCGGGTGAGAAGAACGCCCAAGAAGGCGCGGCTTTCCTGGCTGAAAACAAAAACAAAGAAGGCGTAATCACCCTGGACAGCGGCCTGCAATACAAGGTGCTCAAGTCCGGTGACGGCGCATCACCCACCGCCGAGGATACCGTGGTCACTCATTACCGCGGCACGCTGATCAACGGTGAAGAATTCGACAGTTCATACAAGCGTGGCCAGCCGGTCACCTTCCCGGTATCCGGCGTCATCAAAGGCTGGACCGAAGCACTGCAGAAAATGAAAGTCGGCGACAAGTGGGAACTCTATGTTCCACCCGAACTGGCCTATGGCGAGCGCGGCGCAGGACCGAAGATCGGCCCCAACTCGGTACTGGTGTTCGAAGTCGAACTGCTGGATATCAAGAAAGACAAGTGAGCCTCAACCGCATCGAAGCCGAATCATTTCGGCTTCGATGTTCGGTGCCGACTATTCAATGTTCTGCACCTGTTCTCTCATCTGTTCGATCAACACCTTCAACTCCACCGACGCCTGAGTCGTGCTGATATCGATCGACTTAGAACCGAGCGTATTCGCTTCGCGATTGAATTCCTGCATGAGAAAATCCAGTCGTCGCCCGACCGGTTCGTCGCGATCGAAAATCTGTGTCACTTCGTTAACGTGACACTGCAGACGATCCAGCTCTTCATCCACATCCATTTTCTGAGCAATGTAAGCCAGCTCCTGCTCGAAGCGATCCATGTCCGGTGTCGCCTTGAGTTCTTCGATGCGGTTCATGAGTTTTTCACGATAGGCGCTGATCAGTTCAGGCACGCGGGTCTGTAAATCCCTGACGATGTTCTGCACGCCTTGGTTACGTTGCAGAATGATCTCCTGAAGGCGCTGTCCTTCACGCTCGCGACTGTCGACCAGTTCAGCGACAGTCTGCTCGAGTAGTTTCAGTGCGGCGGCGATCACCGGTTGCATGTCCGGCTTGCGCTCTTCGACGACACCGGGCCAGCGCAACACTTCCATCGGATTGATTTCGTTCGGCTGATGCGATTGGGCATCGACTTTCTTGCAGGCGGCGACCACCGCCTTGGCGAATTTTTCGTTGATGACAATTTCGCTGACATGCGCCATGGACGGCGTGAAACGTAGCGTGCATTCCAGCTTGCCACGCTTGATGCGTTCGGCAACCTGTTCACGCACCTGCATTTCGATGCTACGCAGATCTTCCGGTAGACGCACGGTGACATCCAGGTAACGATGATTCACCGAGCGAATTTCCCACACCAGCGTACCCCATTCCTGTTCATCCGATTTGCGCGCAAACGCTGTCATACTGCGTGTCATAGTGTTGTCCTGACGGTCACCGAAAACAGGATTCTAACACGGCTTTTCCTTCATTCCTGAGATCACTGTATAATTCACCACCTGATTATCAGGAGGCTCGCCAATGAGACCCAGTGGACGCAATCCAGACCAGATGCGCGAAGTGCGCATCACTCGCAATTACACCATTCATGCCGAAGGCGCCGTACTTATCGAATTCGGCCACACCAAAGTGCTGTGCACCGCTTCCGTGGAACCGCGGGTGCCGGGCTGGCTGCGCGGCCAGGGGCAGGGCTGGGTGACCGCTGAATATGGCATGCTGCCGCGCTCCACCGGCGTACGCACCGGTCGTGAAGCTGCACGCGGCAAACAGGGCGGCCGTACCCAGGAAATTCAGCGTCTGATCGGTCGTTCGCTGCGCGCTGCAGTCGACCTGGAAGCACTGGGTGAACACACGGTGACTCTGGACTGCGATGTCATTCAGGCCGATGGCGGTACTCGCACCGCGTCGATTACCGGCGCTTACGTCGCCCTGGCGGATGCGATCAACCACATGCTGCAGAAAAAGATGATCAAGAAGAATCCCCTGCACGGGCGCGTCGCCTCAATTTCGGTCGGCATCTGCGATGGACAACCGGTACTGGACCTGGACTATGACGAGGATTCCTCGGCCGAAACCGACATGAATGTGGTGATGAACGATGCCGAGGCCTTCATCGAAATTCAGGGTACGGCGGAAGGCCATGCGTTTCGCATGGACGAACTCAACGCCATGCTGGATCTGGCTAAAAAAGGCATTCAGGAACTGTTTGCCGCACAGGAGGCTTCGTTAAACTCATGACCCGTAAAATTGTGCTCGCCAGCGGCAATGCCGGCAAGGTACGCGAAATCAACAAGCTGTTCAGCGACTATGGTATCAACGTCATCCCGCAAACCGAATTCGACGTTCCCGAAGCGATCGAAGACGGCCTGTCGTTTGTCGAAAACGCCATTATCAAAGCACGCAATGCCGCGCAACACAGTGGACTGCCCGCCATTGCCGACGATTCCGGCATCGAAGTCGATGCGCTGAATCATCGCCCCGGCATTTATTCCGCACGTTACTCCGGTGAAGACGCCAACGATCAGACAAACAACGACAAGCTGTTACAGGAGCTCGGCGACCTGGAAGACAGCCGCCGCACGGCGCGTTATCGTTGCGTGATGGTGTATATGCGTGATGCGGATGATCCCATGCCGATCATTGCCGAGGGCACGCTCGAAGGGCGCATTCTGCATGCACCGCAGGGCGAAGGCGGCTTTGGGTATGACCCGCTGTTCTGGCTGGAAGCACAGCAGTGCGCTGCGGCTGAACTCAGCCTGGAAGACAAAAACCGGATCAGTCACCGCGCCCAGGCTTCACACCAGCTGGTCGACAGACTGAAGCAGGCCGGCCTGATTTAATCCCGCCCACTGAATCGCATGGCTGTACTCAATTGCGCCGACATCGACCTGTCACAACTCAGCGAATTGCTGAGTCGTTTTGGATTGAAAATCGAACAGGTGCCTGCAAACAAGTCCATACCGGGCAGCTGGTTTGGTGATTGCGAGGCAGGCCTGATCGAGAATCGACTACAGGTTCGCGACGATACGCCGGTCCATTCCGCACTACATGAAAGCTGTCATTTCATTTGCATGGACGATACCCGACGTTCGGATTTACATACCAATGCCGGGGGTGACTATGCGGAAGAAAACGGTGTCTGTTATCTACAAATCCTGCTTGCCGATTACATCAACGGTTTCGGTCGACAGCGTATGTTTCAGGACATGGACGAATGGGGATACAGTTTCAGACTCGGCTCGAGCCGAGCCTGGTTCGAACAGGACGCCGAAGATGCGCGAGAATGGCTCATCGAGCGCAGCCTGATCGATGAGCAGGAAAAACCGACGTGGATGATCCGACATTAAAATCCCGACTCGGCAATGGCGACAAAGGCAGTTATATTGTTTGCCTGAGGCTAGAACAAGCCACCCAGGCTCAGATCGGGAAACTCGGAATTCATATGTTCCGTCCAGGTTTCTATTACTACATCGGCAGCGCCTTCGGCCCCGGCGGTGTCGCCGCACGCTGTAAACATCATTTGAGCATCAGCACTTCACCGCGCTGGCATCTGGACTATCTACGCAGGCAATGCCTGGTTGAACAGATTCTGTTTAACACTGAAACCATTCACTACGAACATATTTGGGCGAACGCTTTTACTGAAGCACATATCGAGATACCCATGCCCGGTTTTGGTTCTTCCGACTGCAACTGCCCGACACATCTTTTCTTCAACACTCACAAACTGGATCCGCGCACCTTCATCAAACAGGCGCTTAATCTTTTTAATACAGATAAAAAAGGAGGCTAACGCCTCCTTTTTGTGTGATTTTATGCCTTCGCTCAGAACTTGAAATTACCCTGCACACTGAAAATATTGATATCGGCTTCATAGGTACCGTTCAGCACATGACTAAATGTCGCATCGGTATTATGGATTTCCGTATCATCTACGAACAGGTGAGAATAACCCACGTCGAAGCTCATAGTCGAAGATACTTCATAACCCAGACCCAGGCTCAACCAGGTACGGTCATTACCCGGGATACGTGGTGTACGTTCTTCAGCCGACGGTACCGGTGTTTCATCGTATGCAATACCAAAACGATAAACCATGGTGCTATCAGGACGATAGTTCATACCCACAGAATAACGCATGGTGTTATTCCAGTTTTCAGGAATGCTGGTCGAGCCCTGTACCGGGTTATCGAAAACCACTGTCAGATCGCTAAAGTTGTTCCATTCTGTCCAGGTAATGTCGGCCATCACCGCTATCTCATTATTGACGTCACGGTAGTAACTTACAGAAATAGTTTTCGGCAATTCAATACCGGCGGTCACCCCGGTATCGGAAAACAGTGAATTGGCAGGCGGGGTAAGACCGGAAACGATACCAGCCAATGTGGCATTCATGGTGAAATCGACATCACCTTCCAGGCTATGCTTGATACCTGAACGATAAGCAAATCCGATACGCGAAGCATCATCCAGATCATACAGCACACCAAAGTTGAAACCGGTGCTCCAGTCGTCACCACTAAGAGACTGAGAACTATCGACGGCCGCGTCGGCTACTGCGAGACCTGCGCCCTGACAATTGGAAATCGCAGTGGCAGCATCAGCACCACCCTGCATCTGCAAATTCACACAAATGCCGCCGGAATCCAGCTGATTCGCCAGTGTCGCTTTGATGTATTGAATATTCAGACCAAAACCAAGCGAGAGCTTATCAGTCGCCTTGGTAGAAAAACTCGGATTAATATTTATCGTTTCGACTTCAGACTTTGTTGCAGTGTAACGACCGATCCAGTCGTCACTGTATTCCGTAGCCAGACCAAACGGGACGGTAATGCCCAGTCCAAACTGGCTGTCGTTACCGATATTGGTCACGTAATAGAAGTTGGGAACAAAGGCTGTTTCATCTGTAGTGTCATTAGAACCGGTCAGCGGAGCAGTGGTAAAAGCCGTCGAGCCGGTGTCAGTGAATTCAGCCGAAGGTGAAACGATGTGTCCGGCAATAACGATCTGAGTACCGTCAAGCCGAGTCATACCTGCCGGATTAAAGTACACAGTCGAGGCATCATCAGCAATTGCGGAACCACCGGCAAACGCGTTACCCATACCGCTGGCGCTGTTTTCAATTAAAGCAAATCCTGATGCATTAACATGAGCGCTGAAACCCGCAGAAGCCAGGGCGAGCGACATCGCTACGCTGAGGTGTTTTACAGAAGTTTTCATAATTATTTTCCTACTCTCTTTGTGGTCTATTTTTCGGACACTCTGTTCTATCTTCTTACTATAGCCGGCTCAGATCAAATAGTTTTCGGATCGGGCAGCGCCCGCGGACGCCCCTGGTCGTCAATCGCAACATAGACGACGATAGCCTCGGTAACCTTAACTGTTTCCATTTCACCATTGATCATACGTTGTGCATAAACATTTACATCGACGCGTAACGAGCTGTTACCGATCGAAACCACATCGGCATAAAGGCTGACGATATCTCCAACCAGCACCGGTTTCTTGAATTCAAAGGCTTCGACGGCTCGCGTCACCACTTTACCCCGCGCCCTTATCGCCGCCGGGATACTTCCCGCCATGTCGACGCAGGACATAATCCAGCCGCCGAAGATACTGCCCATGTGATTCACATCCTGCGGCGTTGCCGGAATACGCAATACCGGTTGCACGTCTGCTGGCAGCTGAGTTTCGCTCACAGGCTGTGCCCCTTATACATCGCATCGACCTGTTCGGAAAACTTTTCCATCACCTTGGGTCGTTTCACTTTCAGGGTCGGCGTCAACAGGCCATTATCGACGGTCCAGGGCTCCAGGGTCATGGTGATTTTTCTTATTTGTGCATAACCGGGGAAATCTTTTAACCGTGCACCAACACGTTCCAGCACACCGCGCACGATCACTTTCTGATTGAATGCATCGGTCGCTTCCGGGTGAATGCCATGCTCCTGTGCAAAGTCGGCCCAACGATCGGGATCGAGCACCAGCAAAGCAGACAGGTAGGGGCGCGCTTCGCCGATGATCATGACCTGTTCGAACAGACTATCCAGGCTGATCGCCATTTCCATATCATTCGGCGGTACTTTCTCGCCATTAGCCAGCACGATGATATCTTTCAAACGACCGGTGATATACAGATGGCCATCATCGTCGATACGCGCTTTATCACCGGTACGCAACCAGCCGTCCGCGGTAAAACTGTCGTGAGTCGCCTGTTCATTTTTCCAGTAACCCTGCATGCTGCATTCACTGCGACATTGCAGTTCATCGTGTTCACCGATACGTACGTCGATCCCGGGCAGCGCGAGGCCAATGCTGGATGGCACATTGTCTTCCGGTCGATTCACCGACACCACCGGGCTCGATTCGGTCAAACCATAGCCCTGCAACAGAGTCAGGCCAAGACCGATAAAGGTGCGTGCAACTTCAGGTGAAAGCGCGGCACCACCACAAATGGCCAGTTCCATGCGACCACCAAGCTTCTCCAGCACCTTTGATGCAACCAGTTTATTTAACAGCGGCCAGGCCAGTAAGGAAGGGCTCCAGCCGCAACGCCCCTGTTCATACTCGAACTTTTTCCAGCCGACATTTACGGCACTGTGAAACAGTTTTCGTGCAAGGGATGATTTCTTTTTCAGGCCGTCCTGAATTTTGCCGTACACGCGTTCGTATATTCTTGGCACCGAAATCAGGATGGTTGGCCTGATTTTGAGCAGGTCGTCACCGAGTTGTGGAATGGAACGCGCATAGGCTACCTGGGCGCCGAGAAAAATCGGCATGTAATAACCGGCAGTGCGTTCCAGCATGTGCGACAGCGGTAAAAAAGACAGAAACACTTCCTGATCTTCACCCCACTGGTTACATTGCAAAGCTTCATAGGCGTTGCTCAACATATTTCTATGCGTCAGCATGACACCTTTGGAACGTCCGGTGGTGCCGGAAGTGTAGACGATACTGGCCAGCGCATCTGCATCCCTATCATGCGCCTGCAGTTCACCATGCAGACCGAACAGCCAGTCACTGAGGGATTCCAGACGTGGGTCATCGGGCTCGTCGTCTTCGGAGATGCGATTGATACTGATGATGCGCTTAAGTCCGCCCAGGTCGGCACCGGAATCGAGCAGGCGTTTCCATTGAGGCTTGTCCTGTACAAACAGCAATTTCACTTCAGCATGATTGATGATGTAAGCCACATTGTCGGGACGATCTTCCACGTACAGGGGTACGGTCACCAGACCCATGCCGAGCGCTGCCTGATCGCAGACCACCCATTCACGACCGTTTTTGAGCATCAAAGCCACCCGGTCGCCGGGCTGTAGATTCTCTTTCGCGAATCCCGCCTGCCAGCGGGTGACTTCATTGGCCATCTGTTGCCAGCTTGAGCTGCACCATTCCTGACTGGCGATATCATACTGGCAATAAGCAATCTGATCCGGAGCGCGACGCAGGCGTTCGCGGAACAGAGACGGAATGGTCGAGACCTCATCCCGGGCAATAATCTTGCTATCCATCAATCGAATTGTCCGTAATCGTTTTTAGCGGATCGCCGTTGCAGGATCCGCGTACTGCACTTTATTGTGTCGTTTTTATGAATGCCTGATTATGCGCAGATTTTTACGAGTTTTCCAGCCACCACAGGCGTAATCTGAGACCCGCTTCCGTGGTGTAGCCGGTTTCGATAAATCGAATTTCTCCCTCGCCATCGATCAGGTAACTGGCCGGCACAGCGCGCACCCCGTACAGGCTCGCCCAGGCGCCGTCGGGATCGACGATCACCGGCATGCTCAGCTGATTTTCCGCCATAAAACGCGCCACGTCTTCGGCCCCTTCCGACCAGCTGGCAATACTAATAACCGCATGGTCATTAGCAATGGCATCGACGCTGTCGTTCTCCAGTCGACACACCGGGCACCAGGTCGCCCAGAAATGCACCAGCACCGGTTTACCTCGGTAGTCAGCCAGATCGATCGCCGTCCCCTTCAGGGACTGATCGACAATCATCGGCGCCGTTCCGGACACCGCATCCCTTTGCTGCCACATACGTACGCCGCCAATCACCAGAATCACGATCAGCAACTGAATCAGAATTGACTTCCAGTTCAGTCGTCGCAGCCTGGCTAAAAAAGTTTTAAACACCTTGTCACCTGTTGTTGTCAGCTAGGGCGCCAGCGCCGTGATGATGGCCCGGGTCGGCGCCTGATAGCCTTCGACGGTACGCCGCGTATCCTTTGCGTCGAGAAAATCGATCAGGGATTCGTTGCGCATCCAATCGGTGGCTCGTTGTTCATCGGTGCTGGTTACGTTGATATCAACCACTTCGACCTGTTCGAAGCCACAACGTTGCAACCAGTGTTGAACACCCGCTGCACTTGGAATAAACCAGACATTGCGCATTTTGGCGTAACGATCCGCAGGTACCAGTACCTGTTGGCTGTCACCATCGATGACCAGCGTTTCCAGCACCAGTTGTCCGCCCGGGCGCAAACAGTCTTTCAGATGCATGAGATGATCGATCGGTGAACGGCGATGATATAGCACGCCCATGGAAAACACCGTATCGAATGCAGCCAGTTTTTCAGGTACCGATTCGACGCCGACCGGAAGCAGATAGAAGGGGTGCTCACCGGTAAAATGTTTCACTGCCGCATATTGCATGACGAACAGCGGAGACGGATCGACGCCGATAACCAGTTGCGCACCGGCACCCAGCATACGCCAGCAGTGATAACCATTACCACAACCCACATCGAGTATGCGTCGACCACGCAACGGTAGCAGATATTTTTCGACCCGCTGCCATTTCCAGTCGGAACGCCATTCAGTGTCGATTTCGATACCATGCAACCGATACGGCCCCTTGCGCCAGGGCGACAGCTTATACAGCAGCTCACGGGCCTGGTTTCGCTGCTCTCCCTGCAACGGTCGATCGATGCCGGTTGTAACGAAGTCCCGGTTGAAGTCGATGTCTCCAGGCTCGACGGCGGGCAATTGCCGAATCAGTTCGAGCCAGCGCGGAATATCACCGTGACGTTTTGCGCTCAGCCCCCAGTCGATTTGCTGCGGCATTAACTCTAGCCAGGGATGCAGGGAGGTACCGCGAATGCGATCGTACAGCGCTTGATAATTCATGCTTTAACTGCGAGAAAAGATACAAAATTAAAGCACTGGAACCACTGGCTGACGCGTTCGAAACCGGCATCGATAAAGCGCTGCTGGTGAATGTCCACGGTTTCCGGAATCAGTACATTTTCCAGCGCCGAACGTTTCTGGCTGATTTCCAGTTCGCTGTAACCATTGGCTTTCTTGAAGGCGTGGTGCAAATCGGTCATCCACTGCTGCTGATCGGCATCGGCGAACTGAATTTTTTCCGACACCAGCAGAGCGCCGCCCGGTTTCATTCCGGCATGAATCGCCTGCAGCAAAGACAGGCGTTGTTCCGGCGCTACGAATTGCATTGTAAAGTTCATCACCACCAGGGAGGCATCACGAATGTCGATTTCCCTGATATCCGCGCACAAAGTGGAAACCGGAAGCCGGGCGTGATCCTCGGCCAGGTAGCGCTCACATTGCTCGATCATCGCCGGGGAACTGTCGACGGCGGTAATTTCGACACCGGGCTGGTTGATACTATGGCGCATGGCCAGGGTGGCGGCGCCCAGCGAACAGCCCAGGTCATAACATCGGCTATGCGCCTGCACATATTGCCGCACCAGTACCGGTAACATGGCCAGGATGGTGCTGTAGCCGGGCACCGAACGTCCGATCATGTCATTGAATACACGCACTACGGAGGCATCGAATACAAACTCGGTGATGGCCTCGCGAGGCTCTGCATAAAGGGTGTCGGAAGGTTTCTTTTTCATGGCGCGTCAATGGCTTAGCGGGCATCTATTATATTTCAGTCAGGCCCTTAAATACAGGCGGATGCACTCCGGTGATGGACTTTGCCACCGCTAAAACCCTTGTTTTTCGCGGCTTTTTGTAGATAATTTTTGCTCGGACAATACAGGCCCTGGCTAGATGCAAATACAGAAAACCCGCGATATTTTCACCGCTCAACTGGATGATGCAGCAGGCATCAATGCGGCACTCCTGGCCGGCTATGCAAAATACCGGAAGGGGGATTTTACCGGTGTAAGACGCAGCCATTTCTTCGAGGGGCGTTATGAGAACATCTATATCGACGACGCCCTGATCCCGGAAATCGAACACATCAAACAGGCAGTATGTGCGGCAGTCGCCGAGATTACCGGCACCACCACCGAGCAACTCAAAGCTGGCCTCTGGTTCAATGCCATGGAGCCGGGCCAGCTCACGCTGCCGCATCGACACGACGACGACGATGAAATCTGTTCAGCGGTTTATTATGTCGACGTCCCGGAGCATTCCGGCCAGCTTAAACTCAGCCAGCCGCATATGACCACCACGGTCACTCCGCAGCCCGGTATGTTCGTGTTCTTTCCTCCCGATATGATGCACGAAGTCACACGTAACGAGAGCGATCGCTTACGTCTGTCCCTTGGCATCAATATCGGCCCGGCCCGGCCCGAGGATTAATTTCTACGACAGAAATCTGTCATGGTCCTGCAATAAATCACGTTGAAAATACCCCCCAGTCAATGACCGTGGGGTATTACCATGTATTTGAATCGCCGACAGCCAAGGGATTACAAGCTGCCATCGGGACGTCACATCGAACGCAACCAGGCCGCCGGCCACTTCGATGAACAGCTGGATGCCTTAATCGGAATCTGCGAACAACTGATTCTGCACAAGGGCGTGTTTCACCTGACCATTCACTTTTCCAGCAGCCAGCTGGTGTGCTGGACCTTCGACAATCCATACAGCTTTCAGCTTTATCATGCCGAAGAAATTTTCAGCGAACACTTTATGCGCCTGTTTGCACCATTGAATTCACATCTGCACACATGCATACCGCGAGAACGGGTTGCACCCATTCTAAATGCGCTGAAGTCAATGCGGGAAAATCAACAGGCCAGTGAATTGCGCAATGCATCCATTCATATGATGAACGGCTACATCGCCTTGAGTTTTGATTGCGACGATACGCGCTATATCAATTTTCGGGACTTTCGTTTTCTGGAAATCGCTCGCGGCTGACGCTGATCCGACGATCAGCTCCAGCCGGTCGCCTCGGCTACACCTTTGCCCAGATCAGCCGGTGAACGCACGGTGGTGACACCGGCTCGCTCCAGGGCGGCAAATTTTTCTTCTGCCGTACCCTTACCGCCTGAAATGATGGCACCCGCATGCCCCATACGCTTGCCTTTTGGCGCCGTACCTCCGGCAATGAACGCGACTACGGGCTTGCTGACATTGGTCTGAATGAATTCGGCAGCTTCTTCTTCCGCAGTACCACCGATCTCGCCGACCATAAGAATCGCTTCAGTTTCCGGGTCATTCTCGAACAGTTGCAGGCAATCGATAAAATTAGTACCCGGGATCGGGTCACCACCGATACCGATACAGGTACTCTGCCCGAAGCCCAGATCACTGGTCTGTTTAACCGCTTCATAGGTCAAAGTGCCGGAGCGTGAAACCACACCCACTTTACCGGCCTGATGAATGGCGCCGGGCATGATACCGATCTTACATTCGTCCGGCGTAATGATACCGGGACAATTAGGACCAATCAGGCGCACGCCAGCGTTATCGACGGCGATCTTGACCTGCAACATGTCCAGTGTGGGAATACCCTCGGTAATGCAGACGATCAGTTCGATGCCGGCATCCACCGCTTCGAGAATCGAATCTTTACAGAACGGCGCCGGGACATAGATCACCGATGCCGTCGCAGCGGTATTGGTAACCGCTTCCTTCACGGTATTGAATACCGGTAAATCCAGATGAGTTTGACCACCTTTGCCCGGCGTCACACCTCCGACCATCTGCGTGCCATAGGCAATCGCCTGCTCGGAATGAAAAGTGCCCTGTTTGCCGGTAAATCCCTGGCAAATGACTTTGGTTTCGCTGTTAATGAGTACACTCATTTTTGATTCCCGAATAACTGATCGACGCGTTGACCGATCGTGAACTGTTTAATTAGCCGCCGACTGCAGCAACGGCTTTCTGTGCAGCTTCGGTGAGGCCGTGCGCGGTTATCAGGTTCAAACCGCTCTGGTCCAGTAACTCGAAACCTTTCTCCGCATTGTTACCTTCCAGTCGAACCACAATCGGCACCTGCACGCCAACTTCCTGAACCGCACCGATGATACCTTCGGCAATCAGATCACAGCGCACGATACCCCCGAAAATATTCACCAGCACGGTTTTCACATTAGCGTCGGAAAGAATGATCTTGAATGCTTCCGCGACTCGCTCTTTGGTCGCACCGCCACCCACGTCGAGGAAATTGGCCGGCTCGCCGCCATGCAGTTTAATCAGGTCCATGGTCGCCATGGCCAGGCCGGCACCGTTCACCATGCAACCGATACTGCCGTCCAGTGCGATGTAATTCAGGTCCCATTCCTTGGCACGGTTTTCTTTTTCATCTTCCTGCGAAGCATCGCGCATCTCCAGCAATTCGGGCTGACGATAAAGTGCATTGTCATCGACATTGATCTTGCCATCCAGGCATAACAGATTGCCTTCCCCAGTCACTACCAGGGGATTGATTTCCACCAGACTCAGGTCTTTTTCAACGAACAACCGAGCCAGACCCGATAGCAACGCAGTGAACTGTTTAATTTGATCGCCTTGTAGATTCAGCCCAAAAGCCAGCTTGCGGCACTGGTAGGGCATCAACCCCAACATTGGATCGATGGTGATACGCAGAATTTTTTCCGGCGATTCAGCGGCGACTTTTTCAATTTCCACACCACCTTCCGTTGATGCCATGATGACGACACGCTGTGTTGCACGATCGATCACCGCACCCACATACAATTCGCGGTCGATGTTGCAGGTTTCTTCGAGCAACACATGTTGTACCGGCTGACCATCGGCGCCGGTCTGGTAAGTCACCAGCCGACTACCAATCATCTCACCCACCAGGTGAGCAACGCGCTCCGCATCATTCGTCAGCTGTACACCACCAGCCTTGCCACGCCCTCCAGCATGAACCTGTGCCTTGATCACCCAGCGGTCACCGCCGAGGCTATCCAGCGCTGCCGAAACATCGCCCACCGAACTCACCACCCGATTATTGGGTACCGGCATGCGGTACTGGGCAAACAGATGTTTGGCCTGGTATTCATGCAAATTCATATACGGTCTCCAGCACTGTGCCTGTACACAGTGAATGATTTATTTTCGTTTGCGTCGTTGCGCAATATGAATGGCATTGCCATGCACCGCCAGCGCGGCTTCGTGCAGCGCTTCCGACAGAGTTGGATGCGCGAACATGGTCAGCGCC
The DNA here is from genome assembly GCA_965368115.1 of uncultured Gammaproteobacteria bacterium. Lineage (GTDB taxonomy): Bacteria > Pseudomonadota > Gammaproteobacteria > SZUA-229 > SZUA-229 > CBDULQ01. The sequence continues at coordinate 13,302 of CBDULQ010000072.1, forward strand.
AGATCTTCGCTGTTGGCGCCCATTTCCATCGCAATTACCGCCTGCGCGATCATTTCGGACGCTTCCGCGCCGACAATGTGCACGCCGAGTATGCGACCGGTTTGCGACTGGGATAATACCTTAACAAAACCACTGGTGCAGCCCGCAGCCTTGGCACGCCCACTGGCAACAAAGGGAAACACGCCCGCCTCGAAAGATTCCCCGGCCGTTTTCAGATGCTGCTCTGTTTTGCCCACCCAGGCGATTTCAGGGTGGGTGTAGATGACATTCGGTACCAGATCGTAATTCACCTGGGCGTAATGTCCGGCGATAAGCTCGGCAACCATCACGCCTTCTTCGGCGCCCTTATGCGCCAGCATCGGACCACGCACGACATCACCGATGGCATAAATCCCGGGCTCGGATGTTTCACATTGTTCGTTCACATGAATGAACCCGCGCTCATCCAGCAACAGGCCGACTTCCTCATCGAATACATTATCGCTATTGGGACGACGACCGACGGCGACGATCAGCTTGTCGAACAGTTCGGTATGGGCACCATCGCCGTCCTGATAACAGACTTCCACCTGTTTCGATTTGCCCTTGCCCTTGATCTGACTAGTCATGACTCGCGCATTGAGACGAATATCCAGCCCCTGTTTACGGAACTCCTGTAGACAGTCACGAGACACCTGTTCGTCGGCCATCACCAGAAAGCTGTCCATCGCCTCCAGCACCACGACTTCGGAACCGAGTCGATTCCACACACTGCCGAGTTCCAGACCGATCACCCCTGCACCGATGACACCCAGGCGTTTCGGTACCGTGTTGAAGCTCAGGGCGCCGGTTGAATCGACAACGATGTCATCCTGTAACTGGGCGGCAGGAATATCCATCGATGAGGAGCCGGTGGCGATAATCACGTTCTCCGCACTCACCATGCGCGTATTACCGTCGCTATCGGTAATCTCGACATGTTTGTTGACCAGCAGGCGGCCACGACCATTGATGCGTTCCACTTTGTTCGCCTTGAACAGAGCGGCAATGCCGTGGGTGAGCTCATGAATAATTTTGTTCTTGCGCGCCATCATCGCGTCGAGATCGAGACGAACGTCGTTCACCTGTACGCCATGATCTTCCAGGCCATGCCGGGTTTGCGCATAAAGCTCTGAGGATTCAAGCAGCGCTTTAGAAGGAATACAGCCGACATTCAGACAGGTACCACCGAGCACGTACTGGCCTTTTTCATCGAGCCAGTTGTCGACGCAGGCGGTACGCAGACCAAGTTGAGCACTGCGTATCGCCGCCACATATCCAGCGGGACCCGCCCCCAGTACCAGCACATCAAAGTCGTATGACATTTATCTTTCCCAGTTGTGTTCGATTAACTTAAACAGTGCGTTTAAGAGTTAAACACCGATCAACATTCGCGCCGGATCTTCCAGGCAATCTTTAATGGTGACCAGGAACTGCACCGCCTCACGACCATCAACGATACGATGATCATAAGACAACGCCAGATACATCATGGGCCGCACCACAATTTCACCATCTTCGACCACCGGTCGCTGCTGAATCTTGTGCATGCCCAGAATACCGCTTTGAGGGGGATTGAGAATCGGCGTAGATAACAGAGAACCGAACACGCCGCCGTTGGACAGGGTAAAAGTACCACCCTGGAGATCATCCATACTCAGGCTGTTGTTGCGTGCCTTTTCTGCAAACAGGGCAATGGTTTTTTCGATGTCGGACAAACTCAGCTGATCCACATCACGCACTACTGGCACCACCAGGCCACGCGGCGAAGATAC
>CBDULQ010000073.1:0-15073 GCA_965368115.1 uncultured Gammaproteobacteria bacterium
GGAAAATTACCGACTGTTTTTATGATTACAATACAAGGTTTTCGAATTGCGGATAGAAAACGGGGTGTCACAAATTTTTTAAATCGGTTGGATCAAAAAATATTGCTGAAAATAAGGCGGGTATTTTTTATCGATTGCACATCAATCCATGCATCCCAATATCAGGAAAGCAAATACAAACGTCCAGATGAAGGCAAACTGATAAATAGTGATGCAGGTTAATAAATGACCGGAATATGACAATAACGAACACTGAAAACATATAAAGGTCAATTTTAGAATGCACCAGGCCGTTGTACCGACAACCTGAAATCCGATTTAAACTGAATACGATCTGTTTTTTTATTTTTATGTATTATTTGTTACATTAAACAAAATATTTATTTTCAGTATTACTCATTCAACGATGTTACACCCAGTCCCTCGCCTTCAGGTACTTCTCATACAATTCCGCTTCTGCAGAACCAGGCTCCGGCTTCCAGTCATAACGCCATTTAACCAGTGGCGGCATGGACATGAGAATGGATTCGGTGCGGCCGCCGGACTGCAAGCCGAATAAAGTGCCGCGATCATAAACCAGATTGAATTCCACATAGCGACCGCGCCGGTATAGCTGAAAATCCCGCTCCCGTTCACCGAAAGCGATATCCTTACGGCGTTGCACAATGGGTTGATAAGCCCTGATATAGTGATCACCAACACTCTGCATGAAAGCAAAACTCTTTTCGAAACCCCATTCGTTGAGATCATCGAAAAACAGTCCGCCGATACCGCGCGGTTCATTGCGGTGTTTGAGAAAGAAATACTCGTCGCACCATTTTTTATAACGCGCGTACACATCATCGCCAAACGGTTCGCACGCTTGCCGGGCCGTGCGATGCCAGTGAACGACGTCTTCTTCCCGGGCGTAATAAGGGGTCAGATCGAAACCACCGCCAAACCACCACACCGGATCTTCGCCGGCTTTCTCGGCAACGAAAAAACGCACGTTGGCGTGGGACGTCGGTACATGGGGATTGCGCGGATGAATGACCAGCGAAACACCCATCGCCTGGAAACTGCGACCCGCCAGTTCAGGCCGATGCGCGGTGGCGGACGCCGGCAGGCCGTCGCCGAATACGTGAGAGAAGTTGATACCCGCCTGTTCGAACGCTGCACCTTCACTCAATACACAACTGCGGCCGCCGCCGCCCTGCTCCCGTTGCCATTCATCGGCGACAAAGGTCTTTTCGCCGTCTTCCTGTTCCAGCGCGGTGCAGATCGATTGTTGTAAATTGAGCAGGTATTGCTTCACCTGATCCAGGTCGACTTGGCTCACGGTAACTCCATCGGCATTTCAGTTTGATTGTTGATGTCTGCGTCGCCGCAGATTGATAGCGGCATAGTGTACCACTAAAGCGAATGAACGCCGGGCTGAGGATCGCGGAGAACGCGAGAACGGTTTATTCGGCGGCCGTAGCGGCCGGCGCAGGCGCAGCAGATAGCGGTTGTTGCAGGGTGGCAAAATCTTTCGGCCGCACATACTGCACCACTTCCTTGGCGTCGTCGCTAAGCACCACGTCCACGCCCAGTTGCGGATACAACCAGTGCACGCCACCGCTGGCGGTGTCGGTGATTTTTTGCGCCGGCTCACCGAAACGTTTTTCCAGCAGTTCGGCTTCCAGGTTGATCGACGGCAGATAGGTCAGTGCGTAAACCGGCTGTTGCTTGATGAACTGCAGATCTTCAGCGGCCAGCGTCACCTTACGGGTGCCACTGCCCAGAGTGCTGATGCGCACGCCGCGATCATAAATCGCCTGGGTCTGGGCTTCGCTCAGATTGAAAGAGGCCACCATCTTGGCTTTGAGGCCGCCGATGAACAGATCGTTGAAATAGGCTTCCACCACGGGAGGCTCGTCCTTCGGATCGAACAGGGTGGTTTCCGCGCTTTCTTCAAACAGCTGTTCCATCTGTTCCAGCGTGGTACTGCCCAGGTGAACCTGGAACACGCGGGTGGAACCGTCGGGCAGTACTTCGATCTGCCAGGGAAAACCAATATTGGGGCGATTGCCGTAGTAGGCGGAGGCCAGCAGTGCCAGCACCAGTGCGATTGCACTGAATGCCAGCACGCTGAAGAAGACGTGACGGCCCATGGTTTAGTGGGCGGGTTCCTGTTCCAGCGGCTCCAGAGCGCCTTCCGGATAGCGTTCCATGATCCACTTGGGCAGTTTACCCTGACTGGCCTGGTACAGGGCATCGGATTCCATGATGACCAGCGCCAGCACAGTGAACATACCGAACAGCAGCAGCGGACCACCGACAGCCCATTGCTGCGGCCCCATGTCACCACCGGCCATGGCGAACACGGCACCGAAGATCAGGCCGACGGTGCCAAGCATGATCATGAACATACGGTTGCGCCTGGCGCAGATCTGCCAGTGACCTTTGACATACCAGCTTGCGTTCTTCCTGGCACGCTGGGCGCCGATGATGATGGTGCCCATCAGCAGGATGGAAATGATGGGTACGATGACAGCGTATTTAGCCAGCGAGCTGGCGCTGATAATGGCCACGAAGACCAGAATATGATTGAAAATCAGATTGGTCAGAAAAATTTCGTGAGGAATCTTGGCTTTTTTGGCGTCTTCCGCCGAGATCTCGAAACGCAGGCTCATACACTACCCACCACTCAAATTTTAAGGAGCCGGAATATTACCACTTTTTAATGCTCCTGGGGACGAAATAACCGCAGATAGTTGTTACGGCTCAATTCCGCGACCGATTCCAGGCGGCTGCCGCGCACCTCCGCCAGGCATTCGGCGACGTGCTTCACCCAGGCCGGGTGATTCTGCTTGCCCCGGTGCGGTACCGGCGCCAGGTAGGGCGAATCGGTCTCGATCAGGAAACGATCGTCCGGCACCTGGCGGGCCACTTCACGCAGTTCGGCGGCGTTTTTGAAGGTGACGATACCGGAAAACGAGATATAGAACCCCAGTTCCAGCGCCTCACGGGCCATCTCCCAGCTTTCCGTGAAGCAGTGCAGCACACCCCCACACTGCTCCGCGCCCTCCTCTCTGAGGATATCCAGCGTGTCCTGACGGGCATCCCGGGTGTGCACGATAATCGGCTTGCCCAGGCGGCGCGCAGCGCGGATATGATCGCGGAAACTGGCCTGCTGCTCGTCACGCGTCTCGGCCGAATAGTAATAGTCCAGCCCGGTCTCGCCGACCGCCACGACCCGGTCATCCTGGCCCATCTTCACCAGCAGGTCGACGGTTTCACCCTGCTCCGGGGTGTGACAGGGATGCACCCCTACACTCAGGTCGATATGGGCATAGGGCTCGACCAGCCGCCGCATCGGGCCATAGTCTTCCAGGGTGATGGAAACGCACAGCATACGTTCCACCTGATTGCTGCGGGCGGCGTCCAGCAGCTGACTGAAATCCTGCTCGAAGTCCTGCAGATCGATGCGATCCAGGTGGCAATGGGAGTCGATGAACATGGCTGTTCCGATAATGGTTACAACGGGACGGGATTCTAACAGAGCGCCGCAGCGGATAAACCACTGCGGCGACGAGGAAAGCTTACATGGTGTGGGTGATACGGTCCGCTTTCAGCGCACCGGCCAGGTAGGTTTCGATCTTGCCGCGGGTCTGACCGTTGTCCTGGGCACCGAACTGGACGCCGATTCCGGCGCTCTTGTTGCCCTGGGCGCCCGGCGGAGTAATCCAGACGATTTTACCGGCGACCGGCAGACGTTCCTTGTCTTCCATCAGGGTCAGCAGCATAAACACTTCATCACCCAGGTTGTAGGCCTTGTTGGTGGGAATGAACAACCCGCCATTCCTTACAAATGGCATGTAGGCAGCATAGAGCGCCGCTTTATCCTTGATGGTCAGGGACAGTATGCCCTGGCGAGGTGCTTTGGGTGCGTTCATCGATCTAGGCCCTTGTAATAATGCGTTCCCATGATATTAGCAAATCTTCCCACAACAGTTGGGCATTTAGCGGAATTGCCTGCACCCGGCGCAGCCTCACCACTTCATCGAGATAGGCATACAGCGCCGGTAAGGCGATCTGGGCGGCCAGTTGCTCGAGCTGGGCCTGACGATCCAGGTTGACCAGCCCGCTACGCACGCCCTGACGCCAGCGAATCAGGTCGCCGATCCAGTCATACAGGGTGCCGAGCAGATGATCCAGCGGCCATTTGGCCAGCGCTTCTGCAGCACGCGTCGGCGCCGGCCGCTGACGCCCGGGCAGCAGGGCTTCCAGCAGCTGTTTGCGTGGCTCCTGCAGGGCCTCATCCGCCTGCTGCAAAGCCAGCAACGGCGATCCATGGGCCAGTGCCAGCAACGCCTCCGGCTCGGCACAGCCCTGTGCCTGCAGCCAGCTCAAGGCCTGCTGCGTGTCGGGGCTGTGAAACACCATGCTCTGGCAGCGACTGCGGATGGTGATGGGCAGGCGATGGGGTCGGGAGCTGACCAGCAACAGGATGGATCCCTCGGTCGGCTCTTCAAGGGTCTTCAGCAGGCTGTTGGCGGCGTTCAGGTTCATATTGTCCGCCAGCTGGATCACCGCGACCTTGTGGCCACCCATCTGACTGGTCAACACCAGCGCGCGGCTCAGCTCGCGTATGTCATCCACCTTGATGGCCTTGTCAGCAGACTCCGGCTCCAGCTGGAGCAGATCAGGATGGGTGCCCGCCTGCATCAGCTTACAGGCACTGCAGTGACCGCAGGCCTGACCTTCTGCATCCGGTTGCTGGCACAGCAGCGAGCGAGCCAGGGCATCGGCAAAGTCACGTTTGCCCAGCCCGGCCGCGCCGGATAACAACAGGGCGTGAGACAGGCGCTGGTCCTGCCGCTGCCGTTGCAGCTGTTGCCATTGACGAATTTGCCAGGGATAAATCATGGTCGCTGATTATAAGGATTCTGCACGCGGAATCCTATCACCGACTATGCCGGTGTGCGGGACGATCAACTATACTCTGATCAGGGCTTGAGAGAATCATCATGATAAAAATGTTGCTCGTACCGGTGCTGAGTCTGGCGCTGGTCATCAACAGCTATGCACAAACGCTTTATATTTCCACCGGATTTACCCCACCGGTGTCGGATTTTTTTCGACTGGTGCTGGAAGAACTGGACCATCGCCTGACGGATATCGACATCCAGTTCCAGGTCTTGCCGGCTGAACGCTCCCTGTTACTGGTCGACAACGGCACCAATGACGGTGAATGCTGCCGCATTCCACAATTTGTCCTCAAAACCCACCCCAACCTGGTCCCGGTTACGGAAAGCTTTTACAGCGTGCGTTTCAACGTATTCGCGAGGGCCGACTCGGCCCACATCGAACGCTTCGAAGACCTGCGCCCGTTCAGCGTCGGTACCGTGAAAGGCTGGAAAGCCGCGGTGAACAATCTGCAACGCATCCAGCCCAGTGAGTTGCATATCGTGACTCACCCCAGTCAGCTGTTTCGTATGCTCAATGACCGTCGCATCGACTATGCGGTAATGGGTTATATGAGTGGCATGCACAGTATTCGTCAACTGGGCTTCGACCAGCTACAGGTCCAGCAACCACCGCTTGTGGAGAAGCCCCTTTACCTGTTGCTGGCGGACAAACACCGACCGCTGATTCCACTGATCAGCGACACCATCAAGGCCATGCTGGACGATGGCAGTATCCAGCGCATTCATGAACGGATCATGCGCACACCGCGGACCGATTAAGTTGAAGCATCTGCGTTCCAGAATCTCACCAAAACTGGTGCTGTACATCGTGGTGTTCAGTTCCTGTATTACCCTGCTGCTGACGATCATCCAGCTGCGCCTGGATTACAACCACGGCGTCGAAACCATTCATCAAAGACTGGAACAGATTCGCCTGACCAACCTGTCGGTGATCCGGCAATCATTGTGGACCTATGACAATGACTCCATCCGCACTCAGCTGGAAGGTATGTTGCGCATTCCCGATGTCATTGCCATCCAGCTCAATGATGCAGAGGACACTATTTTATTTGCGCTGGGGGATTTACAGACCGAACACGTCATAAGCGAACAATTCACCGTGTACCGCGAATTCCGCGGCGAGAATATCAAACTCGGCGAATTGACAGTAACCGCCACCAAGAACAACCTCTACCAGAAACTGGTCGATACGACACTGGTGATACTGGTTTCCCAGGGCGTGAAAACGTTTTTTGTCAGTGCATTCACTCTGGCCCTGTTTTACTTCATGGTGACTCGTCACATCGTGCACATTGCCGAACACCAGGAAGCCATCGATCTCGACCATCAACCGAACCCACTCAAGCTCAAACGCCGCAGTAAAAATCACCGGCCCGACGAACTGGATATGCTGGTCGACGGCTATAACATCATGACCGACAATTATTATCGCAGCTTTAATATTGTCGCTGCACAGCGCGATCGCCTGGCGCAGAACGAAGCGCGCAGCAAGGCCATATTCAATTCAATTACCGACAGCATTATCGTCACCGATACGGGGCGAAATATCATTCTGGTCAATGAAGAATTTCATCGTCAGTTCGGTTACAGCAGCGAGGAAGTCGTCGGCAACACAACACGCATGCTGTATGCCGACCCGGCCGAGTACGAACAACAGGGCATGCTACGTTACCAGGCCGGTGCCGCAACAAACACCGATACTTATGAGGTCAGTTACATTCGCAAGAACGGATCGATTTTTCCCAGCGAAACACTGGGCGGACAGATCCGTTTACCGGACGGCACGCTGATCGGTTATATCGGTATCATTCGCGACATCAGTTACCGCAAACAGGCGGAAGAAGATTATCGCATGTTGTTGCGCGAGCTCCAGCAGGCACAGAAGATGGAATCCATCGGTCATCTAACCGGCGGTATCGCGCACGATTTCAACAACATACTTGCCAGCGTACTGGGATATACCGACCTGGCCCTCAATATCGTCACCGCCGAAGGCCACGAGAAGCTGCATCAATACCTGAACAATATTCGTATCAGTAGCGAACGCGCCAGCAATCTGGTCAGTCAGATGCTGGCCTTCAGTCGCAACACACCCAGTGAACCTGAAGCGGTGCAGGCACTGCAGGTGATACTGGAAACCATCGACATACTGGCGCCCACCCTGCCCTCCAGCATTCGCATCGACACTTACCTGGATGACGAACTACCCGACATCATGGTGGACAAGACCCAGTTGCAGCAGGTGCTGATCAATATTTGTGTGAATGCCAAGGATGCCATGAATGCAGAAGGCGTACTCAGCGTATCATTGTCTTTACGCACCGACCTGACGTTAAACTGTAACTCCTGCCATTCATCGATACAGGGTGACTTTATCGATATTGCCATCAGCGATACCGGCACCGGCATCGACAGCAAAACCCTCACCCATATCTTTGATCCTTTTTTCACCACCAAGGAAGTCGGTAAAGGCACCGGTATGGGTCTGTCGGTGGTGCACGGCATCATGCATCAGCACGGTGCGCATATCAACGTCATCTCGCATCAGGATCTGGGCACCACGTTCCATCTGCTGTTTCCACCTGCAGAAGTCCCGAGTGAAACCGTCGAAGACGAAAACCGGTCGCATGCAGAGGCACATAGTGGTCACGGACAGCACCTGCTGGTTGTCGACGATGAAATCCTGATACTGGATTATTTGCGAACCCTGCTGGAAAAACACAACTATCGAGTCACCGCCTGCAACGACAGTCGCCAGGCGCTGGAAATGCTGACTGCGGAAAATGCCGCGTTCGATTTGCTAATTACTGATCAGACCATGCCTCACATCACCGGTCTCAATCTGATCCGCGTATTACGCGACATGGGTAAGGCGATACCTGTAATCCTGTGTACCGGATACAGTGAAAAAGTTGATGCGAGCAATATCGGCCAGTTGGGCGTCGATGCCTATATCGAAAAGCCCATCAACCAGCAGGATCTGTTTTACCAGTTGCAACGCCTGTTACAACTGCCCAGATCTCAGTTATCTTCGACGTAACCACCCATTACCTCGGCAATCTGCGCCTGTACCCTGGCCAGGTCGCACGAGGCATCGATCACCTTGATGCGTCCCGGTTCCGCTTTGGCGCGACTCAGATAGACGTTACGCACGCGCTCGAAGAATGCATCCCGCTCCTGTTCGAATCGATCCGGCGCACTGCGTTTGCCGGCGCGTTCACGGCCCACTTCCACCGGCGCATCGAGCAACAGGGTCAGGTCGGGACGCAGCTCGCCCTGTACCCAGTGTTCCAGCCCCTCGATACGCGACATATCGAGCTGACGCCCGCCGCCCTGGTAGGCATAAGTTGCATCGGTGAAACGATCACAGAGCACCCATTGACCCCGTAACAGCGCCGGACGAATCACCTGGGCGATATGTTCGGCACGTGCGGCAAACATCAACATCAGTTCCGTGTCGTCGGCCATCCCCTTGAACTGATCCCCGAGCAAAATATCGCGTAAGGCTTCACCGAGTAGTGTACCACCCGGCTCGCGGGTGACGATGAATTCGATACCCTGTTTGCTCAACAGGTTCTTGATGAATTCCAGATTGCTGGTTTTGCCAACACCCTCACTCCCTTCGAGTGTAATAAACAGGCCTTTTTTTATTTTATCGTTCATGATCGATGGTTTGCTCAGCGTCGTTTGCGTTGATATTTATCCACGGCAGCTTCGTGTTCCTGGAGGGTCTCGGAGAACACGTGACTGCCGGATTCGTCACCCCGGGCAACGAAATACAGATAAGGCGTATCGTCCGGGTTCATCACGGCATCGATGGCACCCTGTCCAGGCATGGCAATGGGTGTGGGTGGTAGTCCCCGGCGAGTATAAGTATTGTACGGCGTATCGCGGCGTAAATCGCGGAATCGAATATCACCGTCGAAGCTTCGCCCCAGACCATAGATTACGGTTGGATCGGTCTGTAGACGCATTCCCTTGCGTAGACGATTGATGAACACGCCGGCTATGCGGGTTCGCTCACTGGCCAGTGCACTTTCTTTTTCCACAATCGAAGCCATGATCAGGGCTTCATAAGGTGTATTAAACGGCAAACCGGTCGCACGGCCTTCCCAGGCCGCCATGAGTCGACGCTGCATTTCTTCATAGGCTTGCCGCAACAGTTGCACTTCATCCATACCCCTGGGGAAATGGTATGTATCAGGATAAAAGCGTCCTTCGGGGTGTTCGCCAGGATAACCGATCGCTTCCATAATGCTCGCATCACTGGCGTTTTTAAGTGTATGCCTTAAATATTCCGAGCTATTGATCTTTTCCATCATCTGCCAGAACGTCCAGCCTTCCACAAGCGTAATGGAATACAGGCGCACCCTGCCGACAACCATATCGTCCAGCAATTGCAGCGGCGTCATACCCGGTTGCAACTGGTATTCTCCGGCTTTCAGCTTACGCGCATCTCCGGATAGACGAGTCCATAAACGGAAATATAGCGGACGATAAAGAACACCTTCACGATGCAGCTCACCCGTCATGGCCGATACCGATGCACCGGGTTTGAATTCATATATCCGCGTTTTTTCAAGTTGCATCGGCGACGTCATGAACAGGAACATATCCGCTGCCAACGCCAGTAACGCGATGAATATTGTAAAAAGGCTTATTTTAATCAGTCTGGACATTGACGGCTCCCAGATCCATATCCAGATGTTGCAACATTAATTCAGTCACTTCGCCTCGCTTGAAATGCTGTCCTTCGATATCGATCACCGGCCAGATTCCGATGATGCTATTGGTTACAAAAATTTCGTCCATCGTCATTAGTCGTTTTCTATCCATGGCAATCTGCTGTACAACAAGACCCAGCTGTTTGGCCAGTTCGATAACCCGGTTGCGAATAATACCCTCGATACCGGATTTTTTCAGAATCGGTGTGTACAGCATTCGATTCTGAACCATAAATACATTGCTCATTGTGCCCTCGATCACATGACCCAGATCATCGCACATCAGCCCTTCCGCAATCTGTTCGTCGCGCCATTCATTGCGCGCCAGCACACTGTCCAGTCGATTGAGATGTTTAATACCGGCCAGTTGACTGTTGCTCGATACCGGCGTCCTGCAGATACGGAGTTTAATGCCCGCAGCTTGTCGAGCTTCGATATACCCGGGTAGTTCGTAAACGGCAACCGCCCTTGTGCACTGCACCCTGTCCGGTGCGCGGTAACCCCGTCCGCCACTGCCGCGGGTCAGCAGCAGTTTGATAACCGCATCGTCCGTAACATCCAGGGTACGGATATCGTCCAGCCATTGCTGCGCATCGATCGGTGGCAGACCCAGGCGCTGACAACCCTGCTGCATACGCTGTAGATGCGCCTGCCAGAATTGCAGACGTCCCCCGCGTAACGCAATGGTTTCGAACAGGCCGTCACCATAGTGCAGACCGCGATCACTAAAGTCGATCTGCGTTGCGGGTCGGCCATTGATCAGTAGTCGATTCATGTCCCGATAGTTTACCGTATCAGTTGACCGATTTTGGCGTCGTCAGTGCCATGATCAAACCCTTGGCCTTGGCGCGTGTTTCCGCCAGTTCGTGTTGCGGACTGGAATCCGCTACGATGCCGCCACCGGCACGAAACCGAATCTGCTCGCCATTTCGTACCAGGGTACGAATCAGGATATTCAGATCCATACTGCCGTCCCGGTTTAAGTAACCGAGTGAACCGGTATAAGCGCCACGTCCGGTCTGTTCCAGTTCGGCAAGAATTTCCATGCAACGCACCTTGGGACACCCGGTAATGGTCCCACCGGGAAACACGGCGCGGATCACCGCTGCCGGCGTGACATCATCTCGCAATTCGCCACGTACATTGGACACGATGTGGTGCACATGCTGATAACTTTCCAGCGCCATCAGTTCACTGACTTCGACACTGCCCGCTCTACAGATGCGGCCCAGATCATTGCGTTCCAGGTCGATCAGCATGATATGTTCGGCACGTTCTTTGGGATGGCCCAGCAGTTCTGCAGACAGGGCGCGATCTTCATTGTCGGATGCGGATCGCGGTCGTGTGCCGGCGATGGGCCGGGTCTGTACCCGGCGTCCACGCACCTCCACCAGGCGTTCCGGCGAAGAACTGATAATCGCTCGATCGCCCCAGCTCAACAACGCATTGAACGGCCCCGGATTGCTCTGGCTCAGGCGTCGGTAAATACTCGCGTGATTAACCGGCTGCACGAGTTCCGTGTGCCAGGCCCGCGACAGATTGACCTGGAACACATCACCTTCGACGATGTAATCTTTGATCTGCTCCACCTGTTGCAGATAGGCCCGGGCATCGTCTTCATTGAGTTCGCCGATGGCCACCGTTTGTTGATAGTTGTGCGCGGTCTGCGGCGTCAGCCGTGCGATGTCATCGAGCATTTGTGCGGCCAGATCCGGTGTATCGTTTTCCCACACCAGAGTCGCCTGCTGCAACTGATGATCGACCACGATGGCTGCGGGAATACGCACCATGTGCGCCACCGGCAAGCCATCCCGGGCTCGAGGCAACTGCAGTCCCGGCTCGATCTCCGCCGCCAGTTCATAGCCCAGGTAAAGCAACCAGCCGCCGTAAAACGGGAGTTCGGAATTTTGCTGAGGGACCTGCTCGGCATGAAACTGATCGTCCAGCTGTTGCAGGAAATCGCCGGGCTGCTCGACAGTCAGTGCATGTTGCGGGAAGGCAAACAGAATATCGTAACGGGCCAGGTCGTTACCGCGCGCATTGCTGGCCAGCAGATGGGGATAGCGTTCGGGATTGATGCTGTGCAGGGCCAGCAGATCCGGGACCTGCTCCAGGGTTCTGGTCTGGAAATAGGAATTCGCCATTGACCTCGACCCTGGAGTGGATTGACTTAAATCTTTTTGAACAGCAGGGTTCCGTTAGTGCCGCCAAAACCGAAGGAGTTGGAAATCGCCACGTCGATCTTCATATCCCGCGCCGTGTTGGGCACGAAATCCAGATCGCAGGCCGGGTCCTGGTTGACCAGGTTAATGGTCGGGGACGCCACCTGATCACGCATGGCCAACACGGTGAACACGGCTTCGATACCACCCGCCGCACCCAGCAGGTGGCCGGTCATGGATTTGGTAGAGGTCACTGCCAGCTTGTAGGCGTGATCACCGAAAGCGGCTTTCACTGCAGCGGTTTCCGCTACGTCACCTGCCGGCGTCGAGGTACCGTGAGCATTCACGAAATCCACCTGGTCCGGATTGATGCCCGCATCCTTCATGGCATTCACCATGCAACGCGCAGCACCTTCACCGCCTTCCGACGGTTGCGTCATGTGATAGGCGTCGCCGCTCAGGCCGAAACCACTCAGTTCGCAATAGATGTTGGCGCCACGGGCTTTGGCATGTTCGTACTCTTCCAGCACCAGTACACCGGCGCCGTCGCCGAGTACGAAACCGTCGCGATCCTGGTCCCAGGGACGACTGGCGGTTTCCGGGGAATCATTACGCGTCGACAGGGCACGCGCCGCGGCGAAGCCGCCGATGCCCATTGGCGATGAAGCCTTCTCGGCACCACCGGCGATCATCACGTCCGCGTCACCGTAGGCAATCATCCGGCCTGCTTCGCCGATGCTATGGGTACCGGTTGTACAGGCGGTAACGATGGCAATGTTCGGGCCCTTCATGCCGTACATGATGGACAGGTTGCCGGAAATCATATTGATGATGGAACCCGGCACCATGAATGGAGAAATCTTACGCGGGCCACCCTTGTCGAGCAGTTCCTTGTTGCGTTCGATCATCGGCAGGCCACCGATACCCGAACCGATGGAAACACCGATGCGTTCCGCATTGGCTTCGGTTACTTCGATACCGGAATCCTGAATCGCCTGTACTGCAGCGGCGATGCCGTAATGGATAAAGCTATCCATCTTCTTGATGTCTTTTTTACCGATGTACTGTTCCGGGTCGAAGTCTTTCACCGTGCAGGCAAACTTGACGGAAAAATCGGCAGTATCGAATTCCGTGATCGGCGCGGCACCACTCTTGCCGGCCAGAATGTTTTCCCAGGACTGCTTGATGTTCAGGCCCACGGGGGACACGATACCCAGACCTGTAACCACGACGCGACGTTTAGCCAAAGAAATTCTCCAGGATGATCATTGGACGGGCTGAAGCTGCCCCAGATACACAAAACCCGGACATTACACCCATGACTGGGAGCCGGGAGGACATCAACAGAACCAACAAAAAAAGGGCAGACCAGGTCTGCCCTTTTTTAACAGTACGGATTAGCTGTGAGCGTTAACATAGTCCAGCGCTTGCTGAACTGTGGTAATCTTTTCTGCTTCTTCGTCTGGAATTTCGCACTCGAATTCTTCTTCCAGAGCCATTACCAACTCAACAGTGTCGAGTGAGTCTGCACCGAGATCATCAACGAAAGAAGCACTGTTGGTCACTTCATCTTCTTTGACGCCCAGTTGTTCAACTACGATTTTGCGCACGCGTTCTTCAACACTGCTCATGAAATTTTCCTCTTTTGGTTCAAATAATTGAGCTGCGGCGTATTTTAGATAATTACGCCACAGCATGCCAGTTAATTTTTAACTCAAATGAAACAGTGTATATTTATTATTTTACAATAACTTACAACACACTATTAAAGTTAAAAATCACCCTATGGCATATACATGCCACCGTTTACATTGATGGTTTCGCCGGTAATGTAGCCCGCTTCCGGTGACGCAAGGAAGCTAACCGCATTGGCGATATCCGCCGGGTCGCCCAGTCTGGCGAGTGGAATCTGTTTGATCAGCGCCTCGCGCTGCGCTTCCGGTAATTCACGTGTCATGTCGGTATCGATGAAGCCTGGTGCAACAGTATTCACGGTGATGTTACGTGATCCGATTTCGCGCGCCAGCGAACGACTGAAACCGATGATGCCCGCTTTGGCCGCTGCATAGTTGGTCTGGCCCGGGTTACCGGTCAGGCCCACCACGGACGCGATGTTGATGATACGCCCCTTGCGCGCCTTGGTCATTGGCCGCAGGACCGCCTTGGATACGCGATAGATCGAGCTCAGATTGGTATTGATGATGTCGTCCCACTGCTCGTCTTTCATCATCATCAACAGGTTGTCGCGCGTGATGCCGGCGTTGTTGACCAGAATCGACACGGCACCAAATGTGTCGGTGATGGCCTTGATCACATCTTTTACCGAATCCGCATCGGTGACGTTCAGCATCATACCCTTGCCACCGGAGGCGGATAAATACTCGGTGATTTTTTCCGCACCGGATTCGCTGGTCGCGGTCCCGATAACGGTGGCGCCGTCGGCGGCCAGTTTTTCTGCAATGGCTTTACCAATGCCGCGACTGGCACCGGTGACCAGTGCAATCTCGCCTTCTAAGCTCATGGTTACCCCTCTAAAGCGGAAATGAATTTATTGAAATTGTCTTCGTTGTCGATGGTGTAGTTATCCAGCGCTTTGTCGATACGTTTGTTCAAACCGGCCAGCACCTTACCCGGACCACACTCGACCGTCGCCATGATGCCCTGCCCGGCCATGTTGCGCACCGTGTCGACCCACAGCACCGGGTTGTACAGCTGTTTCTTCAGGCACTCGGCAATATCAGCCGGATCGCTATGCACAGCCGCATCGACATTCTGATATACCGGTAACGTCGGCGCCTTGATGCTGATCGCCGCCAGACGTTCACCCAGTTGCTCGGCGGCTTCGGTCATCAACACACTGTGTGACGGCACACTCACCGGCAGTTTCAGGGCGCGTTTTGCACCGGCTTCCTTGGCCAGCTCCATCGCCTTATCGACGGCAGCCGCATGACCGGCCACCACGATCTGACCGGGTGAATTAAAATTCACCGGTTGCACCACGGCATCGGCACTGCTCGCCGCTTCGCACAGGTTGCGCACCTGGTCGTCTTCCAGACCGAGCACCGCCGCCATGGCGCCGACACCATCGGGCACCGCGTTCTGCATCAGGCGTCCGCGTTCGGCCACCAGCTTCACCGCATCTTCAAATTCGATCGCACCGGCACACACCAGCGCCGAGTATTCACCCAGGCTGTGACCGGCCATCATATCCGGACGTGCATCGGTGGCTTTCTGT
>CBDULQ010000074.1:0-15053 GCA_965368115.1 uncultured Gammaproteobacteria bacterium
ATCCGCCTGGATGGCGGCCGCGGCCTTGATGTCTTCCCGGTCCTTGTCGGTCAGCGCCGGCGCGGACAGGCCGCCACCCAGCAGGTTGATGCCCTTCTTGTCGGACAGGTAGCCGGTTTGCATGACGATGCAGTGGATTTTCGCGCCTTCCACCGACTCCACCTGCAGAATCATCCGGCCGTCGTCGAGCAGCAGGCTGTTACCCGGCCTGACGTCGTTAGGCAGTTCCTTGTAGGTGATACCGACCGCGTCCACGCTGCCTGCGTAGGGGTCCATATCAGCGTCGAGGATAAATTTATTGCCGCGGGTCAACAGCACCTTGCCGTCGGCAAAGCGCTCGGTGCGAATCTTCGGGCCCTGCAGATCCGCCAGCACACCGACGATACGACCGATTTTTTCGCCACTGGCACGCACCATTTCAGCGCGCCGGATATGTTCTTCGTGGGTTCCATGGGAGAAATTCAGCCGCACCACGTCGACACCCGCCGCCACCAGCTCATCAATGATTTCGGGACTGTCGGTCGCGGGACCCAGGGTTGCGACTATCTTGGTTCTACGCAAGGGTAGATGCTCCTATACATACACTACAAAAAGGCAGGACCGGCGATCACCCTGCCCACATATAAATCAGAAAAACAGTCTGCAAAAAGCCCCCGTACTCGGGGGCTTTGCATATTAGCCCTTGGCGCGTTGCTCCAGGATCTCGACCGCGGGCAGTTTCTTGCCTTCCAGGAATTCCAGGAATGCGCCGCCGCCGGTGGAGATGTAGGACACCTTGTCGGCAATGTTGTACTTATCGACTGCCGCCAGGGTGTCACCACCGCCGGCAATGGAAAACGCCGGAGAATCGGCAATCGCCATGGAGATGGCCTTGGTGCCTTCACCGAACTGGTCGAATTCGAATACGCCGACCGGGCCGTTCCAGACGATGGTACCGGCAGTTTTCAGTACTTCAGCCAGCGCTGCGGCAGAGTCGGGACCGATATCGAAAATCATGTCGTCATCTTCGACTTCGGTCACTTTCTTCAGTGTGGCTTCGGCGGTTTCAGAGAACTCCTTACCGCAGACCACATCGGTCGGCACCGGAATGTCGCCGCCGTTGGACTCGGCATCGGCACTCAGCTTCTTCGCGGTGTCGATCAGGTCCGCTTCATACAGCGACTTGCCCACATTGTGGCCGGCTGCAGCGATGAAGGTGTTGGCGATACCGCCACCAACGATCAGCTTGTCGACGATCCTGGACAGGGATTCCAGAACGGTCAGCTTGGTGGATACCTTGGAACCACCGACGATGGCGACCATCGGACGCGCCGGATTGTCCAGCGCCTTGGCCAGAGCTTCCAGTTCACCGGCCAGCAGCGGACCTGCGCAGGCGGTAGGTGCAAACTGGGCAACCCCGTGAGTCGAAGCCTGGGCACGGTGTGCAGTACCGAAAGCGTCCATTACAAATACGTCGCACAGCGCCGCATATTTTTGGGAAAGGGTTTCGTCGTTTTTCTTCTCGCCGTTGTTGAAACGGACGTTTTCCAGAACAACCACGTCACCATCGTTCAGCTCGGGCGCACTACCCAGATAATCTTTTACCAGTTTGACTTCTTTACCCAGCGCATCGCTCAGATAGCTAACAACCGGCTGCAGCGAGAATTCATCAGCAGGTTCGCCTTCGGTCGGACGACCCAGGTGAGACATCAGCATCACCTTGGCACCCGCCTTGATGCAATGTTCGATGGTCGGCATGGATGCCTTGATACGCTTGTCGCTGGTGACCTTGCCATCTTTAACAGGTACGTTCAGATCCTGACGAATCAGTACACGCTTACCGGCCAGATCCAGATCAGTCATTTTGATAACAGACATGGGTGTCTCCTAAACAAAGTAAAATTAAAAGTTGTTTGTTAAATTTTATTGACGCTTTAACGAACAACTCTCCAATTGTTTTCAAATTGTTTTCAAACACGGCCACTCCTTACTGGGCGGACATGAGTGCAATCGTGGTATCGATCATCCGATTGGAAAAGCCCCACTCGTTGTCGTACCAGGCGCAGACCTTGACCAGGGTACCGCTGGACACGCGGGTCAGGGTCGCGTCGAAATTCGATGTTGTGCTGGTGTGATTAAAATCCACCGACACCAACGGGCCGTCGGAATAGCCCAGAACCTCGCCGTCGGCGGATTCTTTCATAATCGCATTTACTTCTTCCACCGAAGTTTCACGCGACGCAACGAAGGTGAGATCGACGATGGATACATTGATGGTCGGCACGCGAATCGCGAAACCGTCCAGCCTTCCGTTCAGTTCCGGCAACACCAGACCGACTGCCGCGGCGGCTCCGGTCTTGGTCGGGATCATCGACTGGGTCGCCGAACGCGCACGACGCAGATCCGAGTGATACACGTCGGTGAGCACCTGATCGTTAGTATAGGAGTGCACGGTGGTCATCAAACCGTTTTCAATACCGATGCGCTCCATCAACGGCTTCACCAACGGCGCCAGACAGTTGGTGGTGCAGGAGGCATTGGAGATCACCGTATCCGATGCTTTCAACACATGCTGGTTTACACCGTAAACAATGGTGGCATCCACATCCTTACCGCCGGGTGCCGAAATCACGACTTTCTTCGCACCGCCTTGCAGATGCGCCGAAGCTTTTTCCTTACTGGTGAAAAAGCCGGTACATTCCAGCACTACGTCGACACCCAGTTCACCCCAGGGCAGCTTGCTCGGATCGCGCTCGGCCAGCACCCGGATTTTATCGCCGTTGACGATCATGTCTGCACCGTCGAAACTGATCTCACCGGGGAAACGACCATGCGCAGTATCGTATTGCGTCAGGTGCGCATTGGTATAGGCATCACCCAGGTCATTGATCGCTACAATCTGAACCTGGTCGGTGCGACCTGCTTCGTAGAGCGCGCGTAAAACGTTACGGCCGATTCGCCCGTAGCCGTTGATTCCAACTTTGATTGCCATATCCTGTTCGACCAATATTCGTCAATACATGCAACCAACCGGTAAAATTTTTCTGCAACCACTTCGACACGCAACCGGTGATTGATCCTGCCGCCGGCATTGCGATCTCATCGAAACGGGCGGACGGTGGCATTTAATGCCTGTACTTTTTCGCTCGCTCGTCGAGCGAAAGTTTAATTTTCAATCGCCTTAAAAACGATTTGCCAAACGAACACGACGCTTGGCAAATGGTTTTCAAGATTGCGGAGCGGGCCAACCGCCCGCTCCGCAGCCTGTCCTGCTGCTTTTAGTTGGCCGCTACGTGCTCAACAAAACGCATCATGTTGCAGGTGTAGCCGTACTCGTTGTCATACCAGGAAACAACCTTGACGAAAGTACCGTCCAGCTGAATACCGGCTTTGGCATCGAAGATAGACGAGTAGCCAACACCACGGAAGTCGGTAGAAACAACCGCTTCGTCGGTGTAGCCCAGAGTCTTGCTGATGTCGCCTGACTCGGAAGCCGCTTTCATGGCCTTGCAGATATCTTCGTAAGTCGCTTCCTTATCCAGCTCACAGGTCAGGTCGACAACCGACACGTCAGAAGCAGGAATACGGAAAGCCATACCGGTCAGTTTGCCGTTCAGCTCGGGCAGAACAACGCCAACCGCTTTAGCCGCACCGGTAGAAGAAGGAATAATGTTTTCCAGGATACCGCGACCACCGCGCCAGTCTTTCGCAGAAGGACCGTCAACTGTTTTCTGAGTTGCAGTTGCAGCGTGAACGGTGGTCATCAGACCACGCTTGATGCCCCAGTTGTCGTTCAGTACCTTGGCAACAGGTGCCAGGCAGTTAGTGGTGCAGGATGCAGCAGAAACGATGGCCTGACCGGAATAGGTTTCGTGGTTTACACCGTAAACGAACATCGGAGTACCGTCTTTTGAAGGTGCAGACATAACCACTTTTTTGGCACCGGCAGCGATGTGCTTCTGGCACAGTTCTTCAGTCAGGAAGAAACCGGTAGAGTCGATAACGATATCAGCGCCTACATCGCCCCATTTCAGATCAGCGGGATCGCGCTCGGCAGTCAGACGGATTTTCTTGCCGTCAACGATCATGCAACCGTCGCCAGCTTCTACAGTACCGCCGAAACGGCCGTGTACGGAATCGTACTTCAGCATGTAAGCCAGGTAGTCAGCTTCCAGCAGGTCGTTGATACCGACGATTTCGATATCTTTGAATTCATTGTATACAGCACGGAACACCATGCGGCCGATACGGCCAAAACCGTTAATACCGACTTTAATTGTCATATGTTGTCTCCAGAATATTTTTTAATAATTAAAAATGGAACTGTTGATCCTCCGCCGCAACAGACTGGCGGAGGATCAAAAAATTACAGCACGCTTTCAACTGCCTTTACGACATTCTCAACAGTAAAACCGAACTCTTTAAACAGCTGGCCGGCCGGTGCAGATTCACCGAAGTGATCGATACCGACAATCGCACCGTTCAGACCGGCATACTTGTACCAGCCACTGGTGACGGCCGCTTCAACCACAACGCGCGCAGTCACTGAACTGGGCAGTACGGATTCGCGGTAAGCGTCGTCCTGAGACTCGAAAGCATCGACAGACGGCATGGAAACGACACGAATCTTCTTGCCGCTCATCTGTTCGGCTGCACCCATCGCCAGTTCGACTTCGGAACCGGTGGCAATGATGATAGCGTCCGGAGTACCGTCACAATCTTTCAGGATGTAACCGCCCTTGCTGATCGCCGCGATCTGGTCGTCAGAGCGCTCCATGTGAGCCAGGTCCTGACGCGAGAAAATCAGACAGCTGGGGCCATCATTGCGTTCAATGGCTTTGGCCCAGGCCACGGAAGATTCAACCGCATCACAGGGACGCCATACCGCCATGTTAGGAATCATGCGCAGAGTCGGAATCTGTTCGATGGGCTGGTGAGTCGGACCGTCTTCGCCCAGACCGATAGAGTCGTGAGTGAATACGAAGATGCTGCGAATTTTCATCAGCGCTGCCATGCGAATGGCATTACGTGCATATTCGGAGAACATCAGGAAGGTGGCGCCGAACGGAATCAGACCGCCATGCAGGGCGATACCGTTCATGATGGCGGACATACCGAACTCGCGCACACCGTAGTTGACGTAGTTGGCTTCTTCGTTGTTCACCATCGGCTTGTAGCCGGACCATTCGGTCAGATTTGAGCAACCCAGGTCAGCTGAACCACCGAACAGTTCAGGCACCATCGGTGAATAGGCTTCGATAGAAGCCAGTGAAGCTTTACGAGTGGCCGTCTTCTTGGCGTCGCCATTCACCTTGGCAATGAACTCAGCGGATTTGGCCGCCCAGTCGGCAGGCAGATCACCGGCCATGCGACGTTCGAATTCAGCAGCCAGTTCCGGGAAATCTTTCTTGTAAGCGGCGAATTTTTCGTTCCACTCTTTCTCGGCAGCGGCGCCTTTCTCTTTGGCGTCCCAACCCTGATACAGCTCGGTGGGCACTTCGAACGGACCGTGATCCCAGCCCAGAGCGGCCTTGGTCAGGTTGATTTCTTCTTCACCCAGCGGTGCACCGTGACAGGCGTGGCTGCCGGCCTTGTTGGGCGAACCGAAACCGATGGTGGTTTTGCAGCAGATCATGGTCGGCTTGTCGGTCATCGCCTTGGCGGTTTCGACGGCGTTCTTGATCGCTTCCGGATCGTGACCGTCAACACCGGCAATCACGTGCCAGCCGTAAGACTCGAAACGCTTCGGTGTATCGTCGGAGAACCAGCCCTCGACGTGACCGTCGATGGAGATACCGTTGTCGTCCCAGAATGCGATCAGCTTGCCCAGACCCAGGGTACCGGCCAGTGAGCAGGCTTCGTGGGAAATACCTTCCATCAGACAGCCGTCACCCAGGAATACATAGGTGTGGTGGTCGACGATGGTGTGACCTTTCTGGTTGAACTGGCCGGCCATAGCCTTCTCGGCGATCGCCATACCCACGGCATTGGTAATGCCCTGGCCCAGCGGACCGGTGGTGGTTTCAACACCCGGTGCATAACCGTATTCCGGATGACCCGGTGTTCTGGAATGCAGCTGACGGAACTGTTTCAGATCGTCGATGGACAGGTCGTAACCGGTCAGGTGCAGCAGTGAATAGATCAGCATGGAGCCGTGACCGTTGGACAGTACGAAACGATCGCGGTCGACCCACTTGGGGTTGGACGGGTTGTGGTTCATGTAATCGTTCCACAGAACCTCGGCGATGTCCGCCATACCCATAGGTGCACCGGGGTGACCGGAATTGGCTTTTTGAACCGCGTCCATACTCAGGGCACGGATCGCGTTAGCTAGCTCTCTGCGCGAAGGCATAGGCATATCTCCAGTAAAGTTTGCAATTCAATGGCCACCCCGCTGAAGCGCGGTGGCTAATATTCTTCTATTTGCCGGGCAGCGAGCCATGACCCGGGCACAAGGGGGCGTTATTGTCCCTTACTTGGCGATTTTCAGCAACCGCGGAATGTGACACAGGTCATTGCAAAGCTGCCGCGACTAAAAAGTGGATGGATTTCAACAACTTGCACAGTTTTTGTGCAAAACCCCAATGGTACTGATATTTTATTTTTGGAATCAGTAAGATACCCGGCGAGCCGTCGGATCAACAGCCCCCGGGACTGCCGCCTGTCCGGACCCTGCCCGGAAAATTTTTATGCGCTAATAAAAAATTCACATTAAATATAGGGTGACCGGGCTGGTGGCCGGCAAGAAGATACCTGATTCGGGAGATGCCCGACAACAGCATTCGGGCATGACGGACTCTGTCGACACATTATATAGAGGCCCGATAATCGACCCGGATATGTCGTTCCCGAACGCTTCTGTCGGGAACCTCCCAAACTCCGAGCAATCTGCTCTCAGCCTTCCTCTTTCCACTTGATCGAGCAGCCCATGCTGGGGATCTGCTCCGCCGGCCCCTGGCCACTCTCCGCCACCTGCTTCATAGCCTCGAACAGATCGCGCCGTACCTCGCCTTCCGCGGTCTCCTTACGGCTGGCGTCCAGGCGGCCACGGTACTGCAGCTCCAGCTGGCCGTTGTAACCGAAGAAGTCGGGGGTGCATACGGCGCCGTAGGCTTTGGCCACGGCCTGGGACTCGTCGATCAGATAGGGGAAGCCGAAACCGAATTCCTCTGCTACCTTTTTCATATTGTCGAACGAATCTTCCGGGTAATCGGTGGGATCATTGGCCATGATGGCGACGCTGTTGATGCCCAGCGCCTTCAGTTCGTTGGTATCGCGCACGATGCGCTCGCGGATGGCCTTTACATAGGGGCAGTGATTACAGATGAACATGACCAGCAAGCCGTTTTCACCCTTGCAGTCCTGCAGGGTCCAGGTTTTGCCGTCCACCCCGGGCAGGGAAAAATCGACGGCCGGCAAACCAAATTCGCAAACCGGTGTCTCAAGACTGACCATAATGTGCACCTTCGGGAAAAATGAATCGGGCAACATTGCCAGTTTTGGACTATAAATTCAAACCTTGAAAAAGTACGTTTTTATCTCAATTTACAGGGTAAACACCCACCCATTCCTTCATTCGTGGTACCCGCCAACGTCGGCCCGCATCACCTGGAGCAGGGCCCCGGCCCATGGGTATAGATTTAATTTATGACCTGGCTAGCCCATGATAAATATGCATGGTAAAATACCGGGTTCATTTCTGGATTCTTATATCGATCGTCGAGCACACGAAAGGCAGCTATGAGCGAAGAAAAGCAGCAGCAAATCACCGCAGCAGAACAGGACAAACAGTCGCGTCTCAAGGAACTGATCGCCAAAGGTAAAGAGCAGGGCTATCTGACCTACGCCGAAGTCAACGACCACCTTCCCCAGGACATCGTCGATCCGGAACAGGTTGAAGACATCATCAACATGATCAATGACATGGGTATCACCGTGCACGAAATCGCGCCGGATACCGAGTCCCTGGTCCTGTCCGATGCCAGCGCTACCGACGACAGCGCCGCTGAAGAAGCGGCCGCGGCCATTGCCTCCATCGAAAACGAATTCGGTCGCACCACCGACCCGGTACGCATGTACATGCGCGAAATGGGCAGCGTGGAACTGCTGACCCGCGAGGGCGAAATCGCCATCGCCAAGCGCATCGAAGAAGGCCTCAAGCAGGTCCTCACCGCCCTGGCTACCAACCCGCGCTCGGTTCAGCAGGTGCTGAAAACCTATGATCGCATCGAAGCGGAAGAAGCCCGCCTCACCGACCTGATCAACGGCTTCCATAGCGAAGACGAAGATGAGGCGGAAATCCCCTCGGCCAGCGATGCCAGCAACGATGCGGACAACACCGAGGTGGACGAAGCGGATAACGACGATGATGTCTCCGATGACGACAACGACGACGATGACGATGATTCACCGGTGGAAGAAGATACCGGCCCGGATCCGGAGGAAGCCCGCGAGCATTTCGGACGGCTGAGAAAAGCCTATGAAAAAGCCATCGACGCCATCAGCAAGGGCAAGAAAACCGCGGAGAAAAACCGCAACGAGATGGCCGCCGTATTCATGGAACTCAAGTTCCTGCCCAACGTGGTACTGGAGCTGACCAAGGACCTGCGCATCACCATCGATCGCGTGCGCCTGCTGGAACGCCAGATTCTCAATCTGTGCGTCAACAAGGCCCACATGCCGCGCAAGATCATGATCCAGTCATTCCCGGACAACGAAACCAATCTGCAATGGATCGACCAGTATCTGGAAGGTCACCAGTTCTCCGACACCCTGTCGGCACTGGCGCCGGACATCAAGCATACCCAGCAGAAGCTGGCGTTGCTGGAAAAAGATTTCGGCCTGGGCATTCCGGAAATCAAGGAAATCAACCGGAAGATGTCCATCGGCGAAGCCAAGGCTCGCCGCGCCAAGAAAGAAATGGTGGAGGCCAACCTGCGACTGGTTATCTCCATTGCCAAGAAATACACCAACCGTGGCCTGCAGTTCCTGGACCTGATCCAGGAAGGCAACATCGGCCTGATGAAGGCGGTGGACAAGTTCGAATACCGTCGCGGTTACAAGTTCTCGACCTATGCCACCTGGTGGATTCGCCAGGCCATCACCCGCTCCATCGCGGACCAGGCCCGCACCATCCGTATCCCGGTGCACATGATCGAGACCATCAACAAGCTGAACCGCATCTTCCGCCAGATGTTGCAGGAAATGGGGCGTGAACCCACACCCGAAGAACTGGCCGAAAAGATGGACATGCCGGAAGACAAGGTGCGCAAGGTGCTGAAAATCGCCAAGGAACCGATCTCCATGGAAACCCCGATCGGCGACGACGAAGATTCGCACCTGGGTGATTTCATCGAGGACGTCAACATCCTGTCCCCGATCGAATCCGCCACCGGCGAATCCCTGCGCGAATCGACCCGCGAGATCCTGTCGACCCTGACCCCGCGCGAAGCCAAGGTCCTGCGCATGCGCTTCGGCATCGACATGAACACCGACCACACTCTGGAAGAAGTGGGCAAACAGTTCGACGTCACCCGTGAGCGGATTCGTCAGATCGAAGCCAAGGCGCTGCGTAAACTGCGGCATCCGTCCCGGGCGGAGCATTTGCGTAGTTTTATTGGCGAGGAATAAGCCGGACCTCAACAACAATCCCGCTTCGGCGGGATTTTTGCTGAACTGAAGCAATTAGAAAAAACTTGTTACAGGTTCAATAGCGATTATAATTTCGAATTCCGGGCCTTTAGCTCAGTTGGTTAGAGCATCCGACTCATAATCGGCAGGTCCCCAGTTCAAGTCTGGGAAGGCCCACCATTTTTCTTCATAAAACAATTACCCTCAAATCACTCTAGGCATTCATTGACTAATGCCTTATCAGTGACTTAAATTAGTTTTCAAAAATATACTGGCTCGGATTAGCATTGTTTGTAGCGATCGCCTATTTTTTCTTAGGCGCCGGAACAAAGAGGAATAACAGTGAGTCTGGAAACAAATCTTAAAGGACGCCTGAGAAACACTCATTTGCCAAAAAACCATGGATTAATGCCAGTATTTGAGGCGGCTGTCAATTCCATTCATTCTATTGAAGAAAAACAAAGTAACGACTCCGAATTCATTACCTTACACATCAATCGCGCATCCCAAGGCCAGCTGGAACTCGACGGAAGAACATCGCCAGCCATTCAAGGCTTCACAATCACTGATAGCGGCTGCGGATTCAACGAACTAAATTTTAAATCTTTCGAGACCCTAGACTCCGACCATAAAATCAAAAAAGGCTGCAAAGGCGTAGGTCGTCTTATGTGGCTAAAGGTATTTGACCTAGTCAAGATAGAAAGCCACTTTATAGATGTAAGCGGAGAACTTAAGAAACGAATTTTCCGCTTTGATGTCAAAAACGGAGTTCATGCAAACGAGGTTGTTGAACCAACCAAACCCCAAACCGGCACAACGGTAGAACTAATTGGTTTTAATCATAGTTACCGCGATAAATCGCCTATTAAGGCGCGATCCATAGCCAACCAACTTTTGGAACATTTACTCTGGTACTTCGTCCGAGCCGAAGGAGCCCCAAAGATCAAACTAGTGGATATGGGCGAGACCATCGACCTAGACTCACTCTACGATGAGCACATGTATGCAAGCGCATATCATGAAAAAATTTCTATAAAAGATCACGCCTTTGACTTAACACACATCAAGCTTCGCGCATCTGTGAACAAAAGACATCAACTCGCACTATGTGCAGCTGGCCGCTTAGTGAAAGAAGAACCCATTCAAAGCAAGATACCAGGACTTTATGGAAAAATCGTTGACCAATCAGGAGAGTTCACTTACACCTGTTACGTGTCTTCTGACTACCTAGATGAACATGTGCGTAGTGAGCGCACATCGTTTGATATTGCGGAAGATGTAGAAGATCTGCTGAGCGAGATAACCTTAAAGGAAATCCGCCAATCTATTCTAGAACGCGCGAAAGAATATCTAAAAGACATATTATCAGAAAACATATCCGCAGGGCGAAATCGCGTGGACGAATTTATTGATATTCACGCCCCGCGTTATCGCCCCATTACCAAGTACGTATCACAAGATTCACTGATAATCGACCCTGAAAAGTCTGACAAGGAACTTGAACTTCACCTCCATGGACTTTGGTACGAAGTTGAGCGTCAACTTGTCGTTGACGGTCACGACATCATGCAACCCGAGGACAAAGAACATGCAGAAGAATACAAAGAGAGACTTAGTGCGTATTTAGCAAAAGCTGAAGACATAAAAAAATCCGATCTTGCTAATTATGTATTTCATCGCAAAATCATAATTGATTTATTCCAAAAATCTATCGAAAAACTGGACAATGGGAAATATGTCCGAGAAGACATGATCCATGAACTCATAATGCCAATGCGCAAAGATTCTAGCGATGTTTTTCTAGACTCCTGTAATCTTTGGCTTATAGATGAAAGGCTGTCGTTTCACAACTATATGACATCAGACCAAACCATTAGCTCGATGCCAATTACCGGAGACAGCTCCAATAAAGAGCCAGATATTGCTCAATTACGAGTTTTTGACAATCCCATTCTAGTTAATGACCAACACTCCTTCCCTCTTGCTTCAATTTCAATTATTGAAATTAAGCGCCCCATGCGTAATGACATGAGAGAAGGAGAAGACAAAGATCCAATAGACCAAGCACTAGGCTATTTAGAACGTATACGAGATGGGAAGGTAACAACCAAATCAGGCAGGCCAATTCCGCGAAGTGCAGATATCCCGGGGTATTGCTATATACTGTGCGACCTAACCGAATCGATGCACCGCCGATGCAGACGCGCAAACCTTAAAGTTACTTCCGATGGAATGGGTTATTTTGGATATAATGAACCGGCCCATGCATACATCGAAGTCATTAGCTTCGACCAATTAGTCAAAGCAGCAAAAGAAAGAAATCGCGCCTTTTTCGATAAACTTGGACTTCCATCAAACTAACACAGCGCATCTGATCTGCAAGTCAAATACCGCTTTGCCCACATCACGAACCCGCCGACCAGTTCTTGAGATTGACACACACCCCTTTAAACAATACCTGCTCAGAAGGCTGCGCGTTTGCAGACTCGACAGGATCAGCACTGATCACTAGCTGCTTCGCAGTCTTGAGTTTTTTCCATAACGCATCCGACACATCTATGCGCGCCTGTCCTGCGGGTACGGATGTCAGGAAAACGGTTTGATTCGTTTCGCGATCGACCATCCACAGGCGTAGCTCTTCACCCGGTTTGGCCAGCAGTTTATTTTTGCTTTTGATTTCCAGCCGGAACGGTTTGTTGTAGGCGAGCACGGCCACTTTGGGTTTTTGCTCGGCGTCCTCGAGCACACCGACATAGATCAGATCACCAGTGGTGACCGGTGTCTCGGTGGTGACGCTGGTGTCCACCACGGGTTGCATGACCTGGATGACAATGAACGCAGCAAGGAAGATGGACAGCACGCCGTTACCCAGGGCCAGCGGTCGCCAGATATTCAGGTTTTTCCACCAGGATGTTTTCGTTTGCGGCGTGGGCTCTGAAATTTTTTGCATCACCCTGTCGAGAACGCGTGCCGGCGGATCGACTTCAGGCGTGTGCTCATTCAGCGGCACCAGCATTTCCTGCCACTCCACAACAGTGCGTTGCACCTCAGGATTTTCATCCATCAGTTTTCTGAACCGCTCAAGATCGGACCCAGACAAGCTGCCCAGCACGTATTCTGCGGCCAGTATTTCGACGCTTGTTAATTCCTGATCAGTCATATCTTCAGGCACCCCCGAATACTGGCCAGGCCACGCCGCAGCCAGGTTTTAACCGTACCCAACGGCCACTTGCCGTGATCGGAAACCTCGGACGGCGTGAAGCCCTGGTGGTACACCATCAGCAGGCACTTCTGCTGATCCTCACCCAGTAACTTCATGCAATGCATTAATCGGTTCAGTTCCTCACTGATTTCAGCATCACCGTTATGGCTAAAATGATGTTCCATGTCTTCAGTGAACTCCGCGTGAGCGGACTCCTGTCTCGACGCACTGGCTCTCAACATATCAAGGGACTGGTTGCGTACGATGTTGATCAGCCAGGTCATCGGTCTACCTCGCTGACTATTGTAATCGGCGGCGTTGCGCCAGATCTTTAAACAGGCCTCCTGCAGCGCCTCTTCGGCCCGGGCCTCCTGTTTTAATATACGCAGGGCGACGCCAAAAAGTTTCGCTGAAGTTAATTGATAAAGCGCTTTGAAAGCATCCTGATCCCTCAATGCACACCGGGAAATGAGCTGTAGCAAGCGATCCTGGTCGTATTGGGGGCGATCAGACATGGATAGAGGACAGACCAAAAAGTCGAAAGACAGGGCACTCTAGCAGGCGCTGCAGCGGGTTTCAACACATACCGCTATCGCATCACGGATGTGAAGCTCATCACACAAACTCCTGAATCCTCCCGGCCGATCCATCCGTAAGTGGCTATGACAGCGCCAGAAACACGGACGGCCTGTAAATTTTCTAATACTTTGATGAGGATTAATTCGATGAAACATCCAGCCAAACTGCACACCAGCCTGTTAACCGCCATTGTGACTTCTTTAATTGTCGGCTGTTCCGGCACCTATGCCGGCAGCAATGTGCGCCAGGGCAGCGAAAACCAGGACGTCACCCTGAACGACAGCGCCGGCATGGCCTATTACACCTTCGACAAGGACACTAAAAACGCTGGCACCAGCGCCTGTTACCAGGGTTGCGCAGTTCAGTGGCCGCCGGTGCCTGCCGGTTCGTCTACCGGCCAATCATTCGGCAAAATCGAGCGCACCGACGGTAGCCAGCAACTCACCTTCAATGGCCAGCCGCTCTACTACTTTATCGGTGATGTAAACCCGGGCGATCAGAACGGGGACGGCATGGGCGGTAGCTGGCATCTGGCAAAATCTTCAAAAGCGGAAGAAAGCAATGACACCGGCAGCTACATAAGAAGCGGCGGCGGTTACCGTTACTGATACGTCAGCCCACCTGTACGTCCTATAAGGGGACAGATCTATTTTTACGCTTTCATAAAAAATGGATCTGTCTTCCTGTCTGCTCTTTCTGGATATGAAACTCGTCACGCAAAGTTCTGAATCCTCCCGGCCAGGCAAGACGTAAGTGACATTAACAGCGCCTGAAACACCAACGGCCTGCAAATATTTTTTAATACTTTTACGAGAATTTATTTAGACAGAATACCCAGATAAATTGCATGCCGGTCTGTTCGTGGTTTTTGCCCGTTTAATGGCGGCTGTCTTTGCAAGACGGATATTAACAACAACACTGACCCCTGACTGAAGGAATAGAGCTATGGCCTATGAGAATTTTACAAAGTTTTTCCTGGATTTTAACAAGACCCATCCCAAAGCCGGTTACGAGCAAGGTGTACGCGCCTATACCTATTACTGCCACGGCCTGAACCAGGGATCGACAGACGGCCTTACCATCGGCCTGATCACCCATCTGCAGGACAAGATCAAACAGATGGGCTCGGTGATGGGCACCTCCGCTGATGATGCCTCGTGGCACAATTCAGCAGGCAAAATATTCGTTGATGAGTCCAGTAAGGGCAAATGGCAAATCTGGCACAACGACGCCTTTATCCTCGGTGGCATACACAGTCATGGCAACTTTCAACTGGTTGCACCAAACGCTTTTGAAAAATGGTTCGAAGACAAATTCGGCGATCAGCTGGGATTTAAAGGCGCACGCCAGCTTGATTTTATAACCTCCAGAGACCCTAAAGAAAAATTTCCGCTGCGCGTCACCCAACGCGAAGTCATCGGTCTGAATAGCTTTGGTTATACCGGCTCCGGTACCAGCACGACCTCATTCGTCTGCAAAAACACGGCCCAGGCCGACGCAGCAACACTCTATAAATATCAGAAAGCGGTGAACAGTCTGACAAAGGCGCTGGGGTTTACTGAAAAACAGTAAGAATTAAAGCCGAAAGTGGACGTATCCCTGACTGTTCCACTACCGCGTCATTCCCGCGAAAGCGGGAATCCAGCGATGGTGGCTTGCATAC
>CBDULQ010000075.1:0-14735 GCA_965368115.1 uncultured Gammaproteobacteria bacterium
GTGCGGGGAAAACCCGTTGAGAAGATCAACCGATGAACCAGGACGAACCGCTACGTGAGCGCCTCAATCGCTGGATTTCAGCCCGTTATCCGGAGGTGTGCATTCCCGATGAACAGGTGCCACTGGGATATCGCAAATTGATGAACTATTACGAACACCTGGAAATTGCCATGCTCGAACTTCGCCTGCTGGATCGGCATGCGGATTTCCTGCACATGATCCGCAAACGCAAGGCTTATCTGCGTCGCCTCGGTGGTGGTGAACTGCAGAAAGAGCAGTTCCGCGCCATGACGGCATTCTAGGGTCCCTGGTTTATCATCCATGAGCCGAGACGCCAGCCAGTTATGTCCGTTCTCCAAGCCTATCATCGGCGGCTGGTGTCACTGTGAGCACGCCAGTCTGGCGGAGCGCTGTTCCGGAAAAATGAGTTGTACACAGGCCGATCAGCAGCGCCCGGACTGCCTGCATCTGGTGGAAGTGTTCCGGGAACGGGCGCGTTTCGTACTGGGACTACGTGATGGCAGTGATCAGCTGACCCACGCCCAGTTGATGAAAATTCGCTGCGGCGGCCTGTTGGGTATGCAGCGCCTGTTGCAGCCTCAGCAACAGGGGGCTCCCTCGGTGATCGACATGAAGCAGGCAGCGCGGCAACGCTTCGGTTCACTGGATGACTTTCCCTACAGCGACATCGTCAGCGATATGCAGGCTTTCAGCCATCGCAAGTTGCGACGGCAGAAACCCTGAGTCGTTTATTTAGCCGTAGGTGCACAGGTAGGCGGTATCCACTTCGATTTTGACATCGAAGCTTTCATTGGCATCGACGATGAACAACTCGCCGGGATTGAAGCAGATCCAGTCCGTTTCGCCGGGCAGTCGGGCGTTGATCTGGCCGGACACCACCGACATGGTTTCTTTCTGGCTGGTGGAGAAGGTATATTCCCCGGGTGCCATCACGCCGACTGTGGCGGGCAGGCTGGCAGTCTGGAAGGCGATGGATTTAACCTTGCCGTCGAAATAGTCATTAACCTTGAACATCAATCACTCCTGGTGAGCCGGTTTGAATCAGGCGTGGGATTAAAACACAAAGCGGATTCCCGGCGCCAGTATCGTCTCGCGCCGACGGCGGAATTCACTCTGCGGAGGTGTACATGCGAATGCGTTTTCGCCCATTGATTTTCAGTTTGTTGTGCCTTCTGGCCAGCTCCCCGGCGGCAGGCGAACCGGCGCCACTGACTTATCGAAACAGCCACATCGAATTTGCCGAAGCACGCTTCCCGATACGTATCCCGCAGGGCATGGTGTTTGAGTACCTGGTGCAGCTCGATGGCCCACGGCTGATGACGTTCCTGCCCAACGCCGATCTGCTGATCGGTTCCCAGTCCGGCAACATATACCGTCTGGTGCCGCCGTATACCGAGGCACAGAGCCTGGTTCTGCTGTCGGATTACCCGCATAGTGTGGCGTTTCGTGACGATGTTCTGTATATCGCCCGTACCGGCGGGCTGTATCGGGCGGCATACAAACCCGGGCAGGAAAAAATCGATCCGCGCAATGTGCACAAAGTGATCGACATTCCCGGCGGTCGCGGTCATAGCAGTCGGACGGTGCGAGTAGGGCCCGATAAGCGCCTCTACCTGAGTCTGGGCATCACCGGCAATTGCAGTGACGAATACCTGCACGACAGTTATCCAAGGCGCGATCGACGCGGTGGGGTGATGGTGCTGGATGAGACGGTTGATCCGCCGCGCTGGCGGACTTTCGCTTCGGGTTTACGCAACCCGGTGGGATTCGACTGGCATCCCGACACCGGCGTCATGTACGCCAGCAACAATGGGCCCGATCATCAGGGATTCGAACAGCCGCCCGAGTCCTTCGCGCGGCTGACCGAGGGATCTTTTCACGGCATGCCCTGGTTCCAGTACGACGGCGAACGTATTCGTCGCGATGACTGTATCGCGCGCAAACCGCCGCGGCCGATCGAGGATGTGCCCTTGCCGGTGGCGACTTTCCCGGCGCGCAATGCGCCGATGGGCGTGGCGTTCCTGGATGCCCGCCTGACCCCGGCCTGGCGCAACGATGCCGTGGTCGCGCTGCGCGGATCCTGGGCGGTACGTCCCGGTCCCAGCCGCTACGGACCCCAATCTACCCGCCGCCATCCAGGGGTGATGCTGGTGCGGTTCGAAGGCGGTAAGGCGCGGCGGGTCGAGCCCTTGATCAGCGGCTTTCAGCTCGCCGACGGCGAGCGTTGGGCACGGCCGGTGGGGGTTTTACAGGGCCCGGACGGTGCCCTCTATGTGACCAGCGACAGCGGTCATGACGGGCTGTATCGCTTGCGTCGAGAATCAGCCGACGAATAGGGCAAAAAAGGCATTCCCCGGGCCGGAGCGAAGGGCTAAGATCATGACCTGGAACAAGGTCGCCTGAGCCGGGCTGCTTATAATAAAAAACACCAGAACCATAATTCCTATAACGATTACAAGAGGATGGCTCATTGGAGTTCTATAAACGGGTAGAGGTGCCGATTCCGGTACCGCGATTGCAACAGGATCTTAATCTTCTCAAGCTCAGCCGCTGGTGCTCGTCCATCAACGAAGTGATCGCCCGTGAGGGCAATCGGGCCACCATTCACAGCGACTGGGGCACCATTCATGTTCATCGGGAACTGATTCAGACCGGTGTGCGCTTCAGCGTCACTGACGATCCGCAGGCGTTGCAATGGACGGTGACTTCGGACGGCGAGGCGGTCATGATTCACGCTACCATCAATACCACAGAGTGTGACCAGGCCACCCGGGATCGGCTGGATCATTTTCTGTATTGCTGGCAACAGGGCGTAGAAAAATGGCCGGCGCGCCATGCCGCGGAAGAGCGTCGTGGCTGTGTGAACTGTGGCGATAGTTTCGGCGGTTTCGGTTAATCGTTTTCGCTCATGCCCCAGGCAGCGCGGTCGATAATGACGGTGTCGCCGGCACTGGCCGCCTGTTGAATCGGTAACGGTTGATCTTCGCGCCATTGTTGTACCGCAGCGGCTTTGCCGCCGCCGGTGACGATGAAACAACGTCGTCGCGCGGCGTGGATCAGTGCCGGTCCCAGACTGACGCGTTCGGGCGGCGGTTTCGGCGAATCATGTATAGCCAGCATTCTGGCCTGCTCGGACCACACATGGCCTGGAAACAGGCTGGCGGTGTGACCGTCTTCCCCCATCCCCAGTAACACCAGATCAAAACGCTCGATGCCCTGAGTTTCGAGCATCGACAGGTATTGTTCCGCACCGGCCTCCGGACCCAGTTCGGCGGGAATGGGGAAATGCTGTTCGGGATTGATGCGAATGCGTTGCAACCAGGCCTGCTCAGCCATCAGGCTGTTGCGTTCCGGATCGTCTGTGGGCAGGCAGCGTTCGTCACCGTAATAGAAACGCCAGGCCGACCAGTCCAGTTTGTGCGTGGCCAGTTTTTCGTAAGCCTTGCGTGGCGTGGTGCCGCCCGCCAGCACCAGGTGAAAACAACCGCGTTTGGCGATGGCGCGTTGCGCGCGTTCGATGACGAATTTCTCGGTGGCTTCCGCCACCTGGGTCGCTGTGTCCTTGATCAGCCATTTCAGTTCGCTATGCGAAGTCATTCAACGCTCCATAGAGGTGCAGAGCCTCTTCATTTATTTTCAATAAAGGTGCATTATGCAAGCCAATGCGCCAGTTTCAGTGCTGTTTGCCGCATATTGGCAATGGCATACAAATTGCGATCCATTTCGGTATCGAGCCGATCAAAAAAAACCCGTCAGGGTCATACTTCACATGAACATACACAACACCGGTTCACATCAGCAAGCGTCACTATATTGGGAGGGGGAAACAACATGCAAATAGGAATGGTCGGTCTCGGCCGCATGGGTGCCAATATGTTACGCCGTCTGGCTCAGGATGGCCATGAGTGTATCGGTTATGACTTGAGCGAAGACAACACCCGGGCGATTCAGGACGAAGGCCTGTTTGCAACCACCTCGCTGGATGAATTCGTAAGCAAGCTTACGCCGCCACGTATCGCCTGGTGCATGGTGCCACACGGTGAGCCGACGGAAAGCGTGGTCAACGCACTTTTGAAACACTTCGAATCCGCTGACATCATCATCGACGGCGGCAACAGTTATTTTAAAGACGATGTACGCCGCGCAAAGTTGTGTGCGGAATCCGGCGTACGTTACCTGGATGTCGGCACCAGTGGTGGCGTCTGGGGTCTGGAGCGCGGCTACTGCCTGATGATCGGCGGCGATCGTGACGCGGTGCAACATATGGACCCGCTGTTCAAAACACTGGCGCCGGGTATTGGTGACATCGAACGGACACCGGGCCGTGATACGGTCAGTGATTCCACTGCCGAGCTGGGTTATCTGCATTGCGGTCCTGCGGGATCCGGTCATTTCGTCAAGATGATTCACAATGGTATCGAATACGGCATGATGCAGGCGTTTGCGGAAGGTTTCGATATTTTCAAAAATGCCGCCAGCGAAAAATTACCCGAAGACCTTCAGTACGATCTGAATCTGGCGGATATTGCCGAGCTGTGGCGGCGTGGCAGTGTGGTCAGTTCCTGGTTGCTGGACCTGTCCGCCATCGCATTGCTCGACGATCCGAAACTGGATGGTTATACCGGATTCGTACAGGATTCCGGTGAAGGCCGCTGGACCGTGCAGACCGCTATCGAAGAAGCGGTGCCGGCCGATGTACTCACCGCGGCGCTGTATACCCGTTTCCGTTCGCGGCAGGATCATACCTTCGCGGAGAAAATGCTGTCCGCCATGCGTAAACAGTTTGGCGGCCATGTCGAGGATAAAAAAGGCTGATGAATATTTCGAGTGATAATCCGCTGATCGAAGGTCTGGGTGGCGAACCACTGGCACAGCCCTGTACCTTGGTGATCTTTGGTGGCGCCGGCGATCTGTCGCGGCGTAAACTGATTCCGGCTTTGTACAACCTGAGTCTGGACGGCCTGTTGCCTTCGCAGTTTGCGGTGGTGGCGTTTTCCCGCGATAGTATTTCCGACGATGAATTTCGCGAACGAGCGCGCGAAGGTATCGAAAAATATTCGCGGCGTAAACTCGATGAAGAAGACTGGCGCGATTTCAGTCATTATATTCATTATCAACAGGGATCCTTCGACGACGCGGACAGTTTCGTTCGCCTCAAACAACGCCTGGAACAACTGGAGCCGGAACACGGCATCCCTGGCAACCGTATTTTCTACCTGGCGATTCCGCCGAGTTTCATCGAGACCTGTGCCGCACAACTGAAATCCGCGGGGCTGGTTTATGATCCGTCGCAGGATTCGCCGTTTTCTCGCGTCATCGTCGAAAAACCCATTGGCCACGATCTTCAGTCGGCACGCCAGGTCAACGCGCACCTGCGTGAAAATTTCGCTGAGAAACAGATCTACCGGATCGATCATTATCTGGGTAAGGAAACGGTGCAGAATATCCTGGTGATGCGTTTCGGAAACAGTATTTTCGAACCGCTGTGGAATGCCAACTACATCGATCATGTGCAGATCACCGTAGCCGAAGCGGAAGGTGTCGGTACGCGCGGCGGATATTACGAAACCGCCGGCGCATTACGCGATATGGTACAGAATCATATTCTGCAGTTATTGTCGCTGATGGCAATGGAACCCCCCTGGGCTATGGATGCGGACCTGATTCGCGATCATCGCCTCGACGTGTTGCATTGCCTGCGTCCCTGGAGCGAAGAAGACATCGACAAGAACATCGTGCGTGCCCAGTATGCCGCCGGTTATAACAAGGGACACGACGTGCCGGGTTATCGGCGCGAAAGCCGGGTGGCCGCCGACTCCACGGTGGAAACCTACGTGGCACTGAAATGTTTTATCGACAACTGGCGCTGGGCCGGAGTGCCGTTCTATATTCGCACCGGCAAGTCGATGACCAAGCGCGCCAGTGAAATTGCCGTACAGTTTAAAGATGTTCCGCATATTCTGTTCAATACCGATTCCCAGCATCCCATCGAACCCAATGTACTGGCCTTGAGTATTCAACCCGACGAGGGGCTTTCCTTGCGCATCGCAACCAAGTTACCCGGTCCCCGGGTGCGTATTTACCCGGTGAAAATGGATTTCAAATACGGTTCGACCTTCGGTGACCAGTCGCCGGAAGCTTACGAACGACTGTTGCTGGACGTGATGATCGGTGATGCCACACTGTTCATGCGCGGTGATGCAGTGGAGGCATCCTGGGAATGGATTCAACCGATCGTCGATCGCTGGCAGAGTGGACGCGAACGCTGGTTACCCGAATACCCCGCCGGCGAGTGGGGACCCATCGAAGCCGATCGCCTTATCGAATCGGACGGCCGTCGCTGGCGCAAACTGTGAGTGAACAGGAGGCAGGATCATGAACGCCGCTGCACAAACTCATCAGGTCGACCCGCAGGATATCGAACACGAACTGGATCGTGTCTGGTCAGAGCTGTATAGCGACGCTGAAACCGGTTCCATCACCCGTGCCGCCATGTCTAATCTGCTGGTGTTCTGCAGCAACGAACAACAGGCGATCGATGTCGCCGCGCGTATTCCGACCCTGGTCGAACAGCACCCTGCACGGGTACTGATCGTGGCGTTACAGGAATCCGAAGATGACGGTTTGCAGGCCTGGGTATCGGTGCACTGCCGACAGCTGGGTGGTGGTCAGCAGTTGTGTGCGGAAAATATCGAACTGCGTTTTCGACCGCAGGCCATCGAGCGTGCCGTTTCGGTGATTCGCCCGCTGTTGATCGGCGATCTGCCGACTGCGCTGTGGTGGTTCAGTCCGCAACCGCCACCGCTGATGCCGGATGTTTTCGAACCCCTGGCGGCACTGAGTCAGCAGGTGATTTACGACAGTGTCGGCTGGGTAAATCCCATCGATGGTGTACGTGCCATGGCGCGCTGGATTCAGCGTCGCGACAAGGTGGTGCTGAACCTGGCCTGGCGGCGACTCAAATCCTGGCGTCGTATGCTGGCCAGCGGCCTGGATCCTGAATTCAATCCCGGTGCGATGCAGGGGCTGACCGATATCGAAATCGTGCACGGCCCGGATGCTTTTCCGTTATGCTGGTTACTGATGGGCTGGGTGGCCGCGCGCCTGGACTGGCGTGTAAAATCCTCCAGCTGTAAACAGCACGAGTGGATCGAATGGTTATTCGATTCGAAACAGGGCACGGTGCGTATTCGTATCCAGCTGGACAAAAACGGCCCGCAACGGGTGATCGAAAAAATGGATCTAAGCTGGCTGGACACCAACAAACAGAAACAGCATGCTCGTTTCTGTACCGAGGGCCATCATCTGGTTACCGACGAAAGTCATTCCTGCATCCCCTGTATTACCCGTCCCAGTTTTGAATTCAAACTGGAACAACTGGTCGCTGCGCAAATGGCGCACCGCCATGGCGACAAACTGTTTATGCTGATTGTCGAACAGGTGGCCGCCATGTCGGCCGTGCTGACCTGCTGAATTTTTCTGAACATAACATACGTGCCGGAGAGCGCATGAAACTCGAAGATCTACAGTCCTTTGCCATAGCAGGTCATGTCAGTTTTACACAATTCAACGCTGACACCATCGTGATGGAAATCAGTAACGCTGCCTGCAGTGCATCGATCGTGATGCAGGGAGCGCACCTGATACACTGGCAGCCGAAAGATTGCGAACAGCCGGTGGTCTGGTTATCCAGCGATGCGACTTTCGCACGCGGTAAGTCGATCCGCGGCGGTATTCCGATCTGCTGGCCCTGGTTCGGTCCCCATGAAACACGTGACGATGTGCCTGCTCATGGTTATGCACGTACCGTCGAGTGGAGCATCGTCAATTGTCAGCAGGTATCAGATGAACTGACAGAAATCAGTTTCAGGCTGATTGAAAACGAACACAGTCGGGCCATGTGGCCGTATCAGACCGACTGCATTTATTCGCTCAAAATCGGCGCGACACTGGAATTACAGCTGGTGACCATCAACGAAAGTGATCAGTCGGTGGTGCTGGGTGAAGCATTGCATACCTATTTTAATATTGGTGAAATCGAAAACGTTCGCGTACTGGGTCTCGATCACGGCGACTATTATGACAAGGTGGCGGACCGCATGGCCCGGCAACAGGGTGCGATCGAGTTCAATGCCGAAACGGATCGGGTGTATATGAACACCATTGCCGGCTGCACGATCGAAGATCCGCAACTGAAACGTCGCATTCATATCGATAAGACGGGTAGTCAATCCACCGTAGTGTGGAACCCCTGGCAGGGCAAGGCGGACGCCATGGGTGACCTGGGGCCTCAGGGCTGGCATCAGATGGTTTGCGTGGAAACCGCCAATGCGCTGGATAATCGCATCAGTCTCGAAGCGGGCCAGCGTCATGAAATGACCGTGCGATATCGCGTCGAGTCCATGGGGTAATCGATCAGTCGTGTTGCGGCTGGGTGAATAGTACCAGTCGCTTTACGTTTTTTTCTGCGTCGATTGGGCTACAATGCCGCAGCGGAAAAACAACAAGAGCCTATCAAATGAGTTTAAACAGTCTTTATATCGTACTGCATGTCCTGTCCGTTGTTCTCTGGGTTGGCGGCATGATCTTCGCCTACAATTTCCTGCGCCCGGTAGCGGCCAGTCAGCTCGAACCACCTCAACGACTTGCGCTGTGGCGCGGTGTGTTTGCGCGCTTCTTTCCGCTGGTCTGGATCAGTATCGTCCTGTTACCTCTGACCGGTTACCTGATGATGTTTTCGATCTGGCCGGAGATGTCCGTGGTTCCGCTGTATGTTCATTTAATGACGGGGCTCGGTATCGTGATGATCCTGATTTACCTGCACGTTTATTTCGCACCTTATAAACGCCTGTGTCGTGCCGTGGACAGTCAGCAGTGGCCGGAGGGTGGTAAGGCGCTGGCGCAGATTCGTGTGCTGGTCGGCATCAATTCGTGGCTCGGCATTCTGGTTATCGTGATCGCAACAGGTGGCCGCTATATGCTTTAGGCCGGGTGAATCTGACGTTTCCTCACATGCGAGAGGATTGGACTATACTCGCAGTTAAATAAATGAAAAAGAGGCTACCAGGCCTCTTTTTGTATTTATAAAAAGGGAAGTCAGCATGATCAAGTCTATTCTGTTAGCGGTATCAGTCCTGTTTTTTACCCTGCAATTTCAATCATCTAGCTTTGCAGTCGATCTGGGTAGCTTCGGCGATCGAATCTTCACATTTCAGGAAAAGCTCGCCAAGAGCGGTAATAAACTGGCTCAATATAAACTCGGCACCCTGTATGAATGGGGTGTATCAGTGCCTGCTAATCTTTCCGCCGCACGTCAGTGGTACGAGAAAGCTGCGGCGCAGGATTACGAACCGGCAATCAATCGCCTTACATATCTTGAGGTTAAAGAACAGGGGTTCGATGATCAGAAGCACGGCGAATGGTTTGATCGTGTGATGACCCGGGTCGATGAGAACGAACCCGATGCGATGATCCTGCTGGGGCAGATGAATCGTTATGGCATTGTAGTCGAACAGAACACTAACCTCGCCGTGGTGCTGTTACAACGCGCCAGTTCACTGGGGCACACCGAGGTGGATTCACAAATCGACGAACTGAAACGCGAAATCCGTGAAGCCAACGCCAAAAAGAAGGCTGCCGAGGTTGCAGAGAAGCCTAAACCCAAACCGAAACCCAAACCGGTGGCCAAAGCCAAACCTGAACCCAAGCCGAAACCGGCACCCAAACCGGCGGTGAATGCCCAGGCCGAAAAAGAGACCATGGAAGAACGCCGTAAGCGTTACGAAGAAGCCATGCGCAAGCTGTATGAAGAAAGCAAGGTACTTGAAGAACAGCAGGAGTGGGCCGAGTCCCGCTGATTTTCGGCCACTCCGTTTACACCAGAAACACCGAGGCAAGTCCCAGAAAAACCAGAAAGCCGATACTGTCGGTGGCTGCAGTGGTAATCACACTGGAGCCCAGCGCAGGGTCGCGACCACTACGGTGCAGGTAAACCGGCACCGCCAGTCCAAACAGTGCGGCAATCATCAACGTCAGCAGCATCGCCGCCGCAATCACCACGGCGAGATGGATGTCGCCATATAACAGCAATGTAAAAGCCGCCACCACCAGACCCAGCATCAGCCCATTGATGGCACTCACACTGATTTCCTTGCGTACCAGTCGCATTGAATTATCGTCGGTGATCTGTCCCTGAGCCAGAGCGCGAATGATCAATGCGGCCGTCTGATTGCCGGTGTTGCCGCCGACGCTGGCTACGATAGGCATCAGTGCCGCCAGCGCTACCAGGTGCAAAATGGTGTCTTCGAACAGGCCGATTACACTGGATGCGACGAAGGCGGTGAACAGGTTGATCATCAACCAGGGTATACGATTGCGCGCACTGGACCAGAAACTCGCGAACAGATCTTCTTCGCCGCTGACACCGGCCATGTTGAGCACATTTTCCGAGGATTCGTCACGGATGTAATCCATCACCACGTCCACAGTCAGCCGCCCGATCAGTTTGCCGCGGTGATTGATGACCGGTGCCGATATCAGGTCATAACGTTCGAATGCTTTGGAGGCGTCACCGGCATGATCGTCCGGTGAAAAACGCACCACTTCCTTTGCCATGACCGCTGATACGCGCTGCTGTGCATCATTGACGAGAATGTTCTGCAGGCTGAGTACGCCGGTGAGAATGCCGCGACCGTCGACAACAAATAATTTGTCGGTATGAATCGGCAGGGTTTTCAGTTCACGGAGCAGCGCTTCTGCCTGGGCCAGTGTGTTGTGTTCACGGATAACCACCATCTCCCGTGTCATCAGGTGGCCGACCTGATCCTCGTCGTATTCCATGGCATGCTTGGCCCAGTCCTGTTCCTCGCTGGACAGGCGGTCGAGTCTGGCCTGCAACTGGGGTTCAGGAATGTCTTCCGCGATATAAGCCAGGTCTTCACCATCCATCTGTTGCAGCGCCTGCTGCAGCTGTTGCTCGGACATGGCCTGGATGAGGCTGCGCCGCACCCCTTCGGAGACTTCCAGCAGAATGTCGCCGCCACGTTGTGAGACCAGCAGATCCCAGATGCGCAGGCGGTCTTCGATGGGCAGAATGTCCAGAATATGCGCGATGTCGGCGGTATGCAGACGCTGCAGTTTGCTGTCCAGCTCCGCCAGATGCTGGCGATGTACCAGCGACTGAACCACATCCCGATTGCGTGATTCATGTTGATCGACCATGGTTTCGATCAGTTTCTGCTTGTTGAGCAGGTCTCGAACCAGTTGAATGTGTTCGTTGAGCTTGTCCTGACTGTGTGTGGCTTGCATATTTCTTCGCGAATCCGGGGTTGGCTAAAGCGGAAAATTGAGTCGGGGCAGGCCCCGATTGATCTAGATTATATCGTCAAACTATGACGCC
This sequence comes from uncultured Gammaproteobacteria bacterium, assembly GCA_965368115.1. GTDB lineage: Bacteria > Pseudomonadota > Gammaproteobacteria > SZUA-229 > SZUA-229 > CBDULQ01. The sequence goes on from CBDULQ010000075.1 coordinate 11,420, forward strand.
TGGCTGTCACTCAGCGGTCATAAATCTGTCATCCGACTGTATTTAAATGGCAGCGTAGATTGATGGTAGGTGCAAAAATGAGTTTAAAGATCGGCATCAACGGCTTTGGTCGTATGGGCCGGCTGGCGTTACGCGCGGGCTGGGGAATGAAAAATCTGGATTTTGTTCAGATCAACGAAATCGCCGGAGACCTGGATTGTTCGGCGCATCTGCTGAAATACGATTCGGTACATGGCCAGTGGCACGAATCCGTATCTACTCATAAGAAGTCCATGCTGATCGATGGCGAAGCGATTAGCTATACCAGTCACCAGGCCATCGAAGAGACTGACTGGAGTGACTGCGACCTGGTGCTGGAAGCCACCGGGCGGTTCCGCGATACCAAGCAGCTGGCCAGCTATTTCAAGCAGGGCGTCAAAAAGGTGGTGGTGGCGGCGCCGGTCAAGGGGGCGCTGAATATTGTCATGGGCGTCAATGACGATCAGTACAAACACGGCGAGCATCACCTGGTGACCGCGGCCTCATGTACCACCAACTGTCTGGCGCCGATCGTCAAGGTCATGCAGCGAGAGCTGGGCATCGTTCATGGTACTGCGACCACACTACATGACATCACTAACACCCAGCAACTGGTCGATCGCGGTCACCGCGATCTGCGTCGCGCACGCTCCGCACTGAACTCACTGATACCGACCAGTACCGGCTCGGCCAGTGCAATCGTCGATATTTTTCCTGAGCTAAAAGGCAAGCTGGACGGACTGGCGGTACGTGTACCCCTGCTCAATGCTTCGTTACTGGATTTCGTGTTCGAATCGAAAAAGAAGACGACGGAGAAGGCGATCAATGAGCTGTTTCAACAGGCGGCGCTGGATGAGTTGTCCGGTATTCTGGGGTTCGAGAGTTTACCGCTGGTATCGGCCGATTTCTGTAACGACACCCGCTCGGCGGTCATCGATGGGCCGTCCACCATGGTTATCGACGGCAATCTGGTCAAGGTGCTGGCCTGGTATGACAATGAGATTGGTTATGCCCAGCGCCTGGTCGAGTTGATTAAGATGATCGCCAAACAGGACAGGAAGCAGGTAAAAAAATAACCTGGACCCGGGCTGGATCTGTTCAGGCCGCTCGTGCCAGGGCGTTCAGGTTGGCGTTGGCCCATTCGATAGCTTCGATATAGGCTTCCACGAACACGGCGGTGGGAATGTCCCGTGCACTGAGCTTATCCCAGTTAAAGTGTTCATAGTCCAGAACCATCTGATAAATGTCGCCCTGGGGACCGGCTTTGTCCAGCAGGGCGAGCTTGACCGGCGTACTGAGAATCACCGAATCCAGCAGCTCGATCATTGGTGTATCCATCAACGCATCGAGGATGGAAAACAGACCAATGATGAACATCTGCGAGCGCACCTCCGGTTGGAGTTTTTCCGCCAGATTTTCACACATACGCGCACGAATCAGTGCGGTCAGGATCAGTTCATCCGGCTTTGCGTCGGACAGTCTCGACATCAGGATCAACGACAGCCACTGGCGAACATTGTTCAGGCCCAGTAACACCACTGCATCCTTGATGGAATCCACTTCCCGGCGTAATGAAAACATGGCGCTGTTGATGTAGCGCAGCAGCTTGTAGCTGAGGCTGACATCCTGCGCCAGGATATCTTCCAGTTCATCGTAATCCACTTCGGGATGCTGGAGTTTGCCGAGCAGGTTGAGTACCACCGCTCGATTCGCCGGTACATGTTTCTGGCGCACGGTCTGCGGTTTGCAGAAGAAAAAGCCCTGATAATAACGAAAGCCCAGTTGCTGACAGAAACTGTACATCTCCTGGGTTTCGACTTTTTCGGCAATGATGCGGGCCGGGTAGGGGCGTAGTTGCTCGAGTTCCTGCTCGATCTGTTCGGGACTATTGGCCAGTACATCGATTTTGACATAATCCGCCAGTCCGACCAGGGCAGCCAGTTCCGGCCGAAAATTGAAATCATCCAGCGCAACCCGATAACCTTCAGCCTTCAGACGACGAATATTGTCGATCAACTGTGCGGAAGGTGTGACATGCTCCAGTACTTCCAGCACGGTCTGTTCGCGGAACATGGGGGTTAGTGTTTCGTTGAGCAGAAATTCATCGGGCAGATTGATGAATACCAGGGCGCTACCGGCAATGTTGTCGATGCCGATATGCATGAAGGTGTTGAGGATGGTTTCGCAGGACGCCTGGTCATGATCATCGAAAATGGCACGATCGACGTCACCGTTGCGATACAGCAGCTCGTAGCCGATCACCTTCAACTGCTGGTCATAGATGGGCTGTCGAGCAATAAACAGATTTTCCATTTCAGGGATATTATCAGAATAATCCGAGGATCAGGAACCACTGTTTGTCAGCGGTTTTTCAGTATACCGAAGGGTGGATTCGAGCCCTCCGCAATGCCAGTTCCTAGAATAGAAAATACACACTCAGGTAGGTCTCGCTAACCTGGTCGATGGTGGCAACGGCACCAGTGGTGGTAATGTCGGTTTCCAGGTCGGTGGAACGTTGTCGATAGCCGAGTTCCAGCATGATATTGCGTGTGGCAAGCCAGATACCACCGAACTGGAAACCTGCCAGGTAGCTCACTGCCATATCGGACAGGCTGGAATCACTATAAACCTGGCTGATTCCACCCCCGGTGACACCGGCGAAAAATGTGGTTCGATCATCATAAGGGAGCAGGTAATCAGCGGAAGCGGTTGCCGACAGGGTGTAGAAATCAGTGTAGTCCACGTAACTCAGGGTGCCGTTGAAGCGATACTTGCTTCGATAATAGTAATCGGCGAACAATGCCAGGCCAGAACTGCTTTCCGAACCGGTAGCCGAGCTGCTACCACTGGTTACCGTGACGTCGACCTTCTGGTTGATCACACCCAGGCCGTAAAACAGATCGCTCGCCTGGACAGGCGTCGTCATCATAAGCAGCAGGGGTAAAAAGCTCACTCTACGAAACATGGTTCCTTCCTTTACACATTTTCTGACCAATGCATTCAGCTTAGTCGATAAGTCGATGTCTGTCATCTACAGAACGGGTGCAGAGAGCGCCTGATTGCAGGTTTGGGGGAAGGTCGGGAGACTCAGGGGAGGGATAAAAAAAGGGGCCTGAGGCCCCTTTTTATTACTTACGCTTTTTAGCGGTACGACGTTTTGCAGTCTTGCGCTTGGCAACCTTTTTCTTGGTTGCTGCTTTCTTGGCAGGTGCTTTGGGTGCGTTCGCTTTTTCGAGAGCTGCAGTACGCTTGGTGACGTCGGAGATCTCGGCTTTAACCGCTTTCAGATCAGCAGTTA
>CBDULQ010000076.1:0-14702 GCA_965368115.1 uncultured Gammaproteobacteria bacterium
AGCTGCAACAACGCTTCGAACAATCGCAACATCTGTTTCGCACCGTGCATGCCGGGGATACGATTTATATCGATTATCTGCCCGGCCAGGGCACCCGGGTATCCATTAACGACCAGGTCACCGGGATTATTCCGGGTGCGGATTTTTACCAGGCGGCATTGAAAGTATGGCTGGGTGATCATCCGGCCCAACGGGCGATGAAGCAGGGCATGCTGGGCGACGCCGATATCGATTGAGCCGATTTTTGTCCCCCTGATCGAAGTATTGAATCTGAGACCAGTTCGATTACCATCTGTTAGTACAGTGTTTGAAAACAACCAACACCAACAGGACAACTGGCAAGATGGACGACCACTCCCCCTCATTCCACGAACACCGCCCGTCACGCGGACAACGTTATTTCTGCATTAACGGCTCCTGGTACTTCAATACCCGTGCCGGCCAGAAAGGCCCTTTCAGCAGTAAACAGGCCATGCAGTCAGAACTGGACCGCTACATCAGCCTTAAAACGGATCATCGACAGGACGCGGAATAAGCCGCGGCGGCTGCGCGATTACGGATCAGCCACCGACGGTCAGTCTATTCTCTAAATTCGGAGACCCGGATTCGACCATTCACCATGCGCGATTCCCGCTGCATGATCTTGTCCATTTTGTCCCAGAACGCCTGGCACAAGTCGAAATCCGCAGCAATGGCGGTACCCATGACCAGTATCATCAGGTCGGCACATTCCTCGGCGAGCAGGGCGGTATCCTTTCCCTTGGTCACGCATGAGGAGATTTCACCCAGCTCTTCGGCCATCAGCGCGACCCTGTAGGTGAGTTCTTCACCGCCGGTATTGGCAAAATCATGCTTATCGTGAAATGCCTGCACCCGCGCCAGCATGTCCCGGTACGAATCTTTGTTCATTGGCCCTGTTCCCCCCTTCATGTAAGATGTGTTGATTATCGCATAGCCGGGCAGCCCACCGATCGACTGCTCGACAGTAAACAAGACGCACAATAGAATGTAAACTGAACCGGTTGCAAAGGACTCACGACACAGATACCGGAGGGGCGAGAACTGGCCCAGGGATAGCAGCATGACTTCATTGACCGTTCACAGGTACAACACAGGTCGCACGGTAACCCGTCGCAGCCTGTATCAGGCGGATATTCATTTATACCCCGGGGCGACCGGGTTCCTGTTGCCCGACGCCGGCCAGCTGGCCAGGCCCTCATCTCATTTTGCATTTCAGGCGCCTCTGGCAAGCGCCTGCGTGAGTCCAACAGGTACCCCAAAATGAAAAACAAGCGCTTTAAACTGGCCATTCTGACCCTGTTCGTGGCCTTTTCACTACCCGCCCAGGCCGACTGGGCCCCCAAACTTGAGGCCGCGGCTCAGGGCGAATTCCGCGAGCCGATGGAAACCTTCCGCATTCTGCTGCCCTCGGACCTGCCGCTGGAAGTACTGCAGACGCTGGCGCTGGAACTGGATGCCATCGACGTCACCGCCATGGTCAGCCGCGACGGAAACTACGCCGTTTTCACCCCGGTACAACCGCTGGAATGGGGTGTCCACACCCTGCGCCTGGTTGAGTACGCCAGTGATGGCAGCATCAATGAGCGCGGCTACTGGGAATTCCAGGTAAGGCGCTCCAGCGTGTTCCGCGAAATCGACTATGCCGCCGACATCAACCTCACCGCCAGCCAGCGCGTTGCCGACAAATTCGAACTGGCGCCGGGCGAGGAAGAGCCGGACGGCTTCACCGGCCAGGGTAGCGCCGCTTTCCAGGGCCGGGTGGCCGATGACGACTGGGAAGCCACCGGCCAGATGGACCTGATCTACAATAGCGAAAAAGAACTCACCACCAATGAAAACAGCCTGGATATGGGCGAATACCTGATCACCGCCCGTGTCCCCGATCAGCAGCTCACCGGCAACCTGGGCCATCACAGCCTGGCGCAGAACAGCCTGATCATGGAAGGCTTTCACCGCCGCGGCGTCTCCGGCGGCGTAGGCATCAACTCACTGAACAGCTCGGTCACCGGCTTCGCCATGCGCGCCGAGCAGATCAGCGGATTCCGCAACGGCCTCGGCATCGGCGATGCCAATAACCGGGTCGATGGTCTGGTCTGGGAGACCCAGCCGTTCAGTGACGATCCACAACAACTCTACCTGGCGGCCACCTACCTGAGCGGCCAGAGCAACGCCGCCGGCGAGGCGGTGGGTGCGACGGATGCGGACCAGAGCGGCGACGCCTGGTCGCTGGTCGCCGACTCCACCCTGTTCGAGCAGCAACTGCGGTTGCGCGGCGAAATCGCCGGTACCACCATCGACCGGGTCACCGTTGACCCCGGCGACACCGACCTGCTCAATGAAACCGCCGACGCCTATTCGCTGAGCGCGACCTACACGCCGCAGCAGGGCGGTAACAGCGACTTTTTCTGGAATGTCGGTGTAGAATCCAGCGAAATCGGCACCTTCTTCATTTCCCTGGCCAATCCCAATCTGCCCGCCGACAAGAAACTCGACCGGGTTTTCGTCAATGCGGACTGGAACGGCCTCAGTGCCCAGCTGGCCAGCGCAAAAGAAACCGATAATGTGGACAACCTGGACGACCGTCCGCGGGTGGAAACCAAACTCAATCAGCTGGCGTTGAACTACAGCCTCACCGAAACCCCGCCCCCGGACAGCCTGTTCGATACCGTCGGCGTGCCCAGCCTGACCCTGCAGTACACGGATACTGACCAGCAACAGGTGCAGAACGTGTACGACAGTTTCAATAATCCGCTGTATGCAGACTTCCACCTGGTCGGCGACATGATGGCCCTGCTCAACAGCTACAGCCACCAGACCTGGAGCTGGAACTGGGGCGTCAGTCGTGCCGAACAGGAAAGCAAACTCGACCCGACGCAGCGCCAGGTGACCTACAGTCGCGACCTGGGCGCTAATGTGCAGATCAACCAGCGCATCGTGATCCAGCCCACTTACCAGTCGCAGACCACCCAGACCGCCTACGACAGCGGCACCTCGGATGCGGAGATTCTCGGTCTGAGCAGCCAGTTCCTGTTCACCGATACGATCAACGGCCAGATCTATCTGAACCAGGCGAAGACCGAAAGCAACCTGTTCGGCAGCAGCGACAGCACCACCGATACCATGACCATGCAGTTCACCTGGAACTGGATACTACCGAAAAACAAAAAGCCCGGTTTCGACGTGATGCTGACCGGCAGCTATCAGGACATTGATTACACCGACACCGCGACAACCGATTCGAAAACCTACCAGGTGTTTCTGAGCCTGGTGATGAAGTTGCCGTTGAGTTCGGCGGAGTAAGGAATTTTGATATGAAGATGCTTTCATCGATTCGATACGGCCTGCTAATTCTGGCAACCCTGTGGGGCACGCAACTGCTGGCTGCAACCACCTCGGTCGCACCCACAGCAATTAACTACCAGGTGGGTTCCGGCAGCAGTATCAGTTTATTATGGACTATCACCACAACAGGCAATGGCGGCGGCGGAGCCACTTCGAGGCAGGGTATATTCACCTCTGCACCGAATGTAAACTCACCGATTGTGGTCGGCGGCGGCACGCTTTCACTGGCGACGCCTTCGCTGGGGTCAGCCTCGGTCAGCGAAACGGTCAACATACCCCCCCTGGTATTAACCACTGCGCAAACCCAAAGCCTGGATACCATCTACTACTACCGCATCTTCGACAATGTCGCGGAAGGCCCCACCAACGCCGCCTTCGTGCAAATCAACCTGATCCGCCCCACCACGCCGATCACACCCGGTGGCGGAGCCCTGAGCAGCAGCACCAGCGTCAGCGAACTCAACCTGAACCGACTTGCCCTAAGCTTCAACGACAACAGCATCGTCAAGCTGGTCAAACCGAAAACCTACCTGAATGCCGTTGCCCAGATCAGCTACACCGGCACCGGCCTGCTGGATGCGGTGTGGAAAATCGCCACCCCGGCCAGCACCCAGGGTGCCCAGGATGCGGCACAGTTGATTTACATTCCGCTACGTACAGTGCGCCAGTACCTGGGTGCCGGCGGCCGGGTCATACTGCAAAGCCCGAAACTGCCCACCGACATGCCGGGTAATTACGTCGTGACACTCACCATCAACCCGGCGGCGCAGACCAACATCAATTTCAACCAGCCGGTGATTCTGCGTTATGCCGTGGGTGTCGACGGCGAAGAACTACGCGCCCGCAAACAGCCGCCAATCAACGTGGCCTCGCCGCGCGACAAGGCGCTGCTCGACGAAAATACACGCTTCAAATGGCAACCGGTGGCCGGTGCCCGCGCCTACCAGCTGGAACTCTACCTGCCGGATCGACGCCGTCCCATGAGCAGCGAACTCAGTGAGCAGGGTTATGATGAATCCAGCATCGCCGATCAGGCCCCGGCCAGCGGTCTGCTGGTGCCGGGCAAACGCACTTCGCTAAGCCTGGGTGAATTATCGAAACAGCACTTGCGTCATGGCGAAACTTACCTGTGGCGCATCATCGCCATTGGCCAGGACGGTAGTATCATTTCATCCAGCCCGATTAGAGAGATAAGAATACCCTGAACCATGACAACCACTGATCAGGAACAACAGGCCGTTGGTCTACTGAATAATATCAAAGCCGGTCAGCAGTCCGCCCTGGAGGACTTCTACCGGCTTTTCGAGTCTCGGGTGTATCACTATGCCCTGAGTCGCTTGAACGATTCTTTCGAAGCCGCCGACACACTAAACGAAGTGATGATGGAAGTATGGAAACACGCTGGCCGTTTCGAAGGACGCTCCAAGGTATCCACCTGGCTACTTGGCATTACCCATCACAAAGTGTATGACCGACTACGTAAACGCAAACATACGAATATGCAGGAAGACATCGACGATCACGCCAACCACATTTCCGATGACAATGACGTCAGCATGGAACAGGCTCTGGCCGGTGTCGATGACGCACGCATGGTGAAGCATTGTATGGACAAGCTGTCCGAAGCGCACCGCCTCGTCATTCATCTCGCGTTTTTTGAAGACATGCATTATCAGGACATCGCCAGCATCGCAGAGTGCCCGGAGGGCACGGTTAAAACGCGCGTCTTTCATGCCAAGCAGGCTTTGAAAGATTGCCTCGCAAAACTTATGACCGCGATGGAGCCCATAGCATGAACAAGCAAGACATCGACGAAAACCTGCCCTGGTATGTAAACGGACAAATGTCCGAACAGGAAAAAGCGGAATTCGAGCAAGCCATCAAGGACGATACCAAAGCACAGCAGGACGTGGAATTCCTCAACAAACTGCGTAACCAGCTCAAACAGAACGCCGAGCCGTCACCCGGCGAGTTCGGTCTGCAACGCCTGAAACGCGACATCAAAAGCAGCGAACGCGCGCCGGTGACCAAGCGCTGGCGCACCCTGGCCGTTGCCGCCTCATTACTGATGGTGGTACAGGCCGGCATCATGGTCTCCATGATGCAGACCGAAGAAGCGGGCGTGGGTATTCAACCCCTGTCCGGCAGTCATTACACCGGTGCCGTATTGCAACTGCAGTTTACCGGTGATGCCAGTGCCGAGGACATTCGCCAGGCATTGCTGAGTGTCGGCGGCAGCATCATCGAAGGTCCGTCATCCAGCGGCATCTATCGGGTACGCCTGAAAGATGAGCAGGACGAACGGGTACAGCAACACATCGCCCAGCTACAGGCCAATCACAAAGTCATCGACTTTGTCGCCGAAGAGTAACGGTTATGAAATTCGGATTCGTCATCGTCAGTGTCGTTGCCAGTGTGCTGGGTTACACCACCAGCGCACTGGCGGTGACGCCGACACTGAGCGCACCGAAAACCTCCACCCTTTACAAGGTGCCGCTGACCACAACAACAAACCTGACGCTGAAACCGCAAATTACCGGTTACGGTCACAGTGGCTGCATTAAGAAAGGCAGCCGCCTGATCGTCAACGGCAGCAACTTCGGCACCCAGAAAGGTCTGTCGCTGGGCGGCCATGGCATCAACGTCAATCTCCCCATCACAAGCTGGTCATCGAGCAAAATCTACGCTTCGATTCCCAACGACTCGCGCATCAAGAACGGCGAATGGTATTACGTGGGCGTCAAGGACCCGAGCACCAATAACTGGCTGAGCAATATCGACAAGAACATCACCATCTGTGCAGCAACCACGACGACGACAACCACAACGACTACAACGATCCCGAACATCAATTCGCTGGCCACACCGACAACGACATTACCCAAATTGAAAACGCCGACTTTACCCGGCACGGATTCGACACCGACCCAACCCGACAGAAGCACCAACGATCCCTCCGGCCTGCCGGGTACGACGCCAACACCTTCGGCCAGTGAACGCACCGTCAGCGAGGCGCCGTCCGATGACGCCTATTCCGATTATTACGGCTACGACGATGGCAGCAGCTGGGAGAACTACGGCGAATACGGCCCGGAACCGGCAACACCGACCGTGCTGCCGAACAGCTACGGCACCCTGATGGATCGTCAACTACCGCCACCACCGCCGAACCTGGCACTGAAACAGAAACAGGATGCGTTCATCAAACGTCACACCGAGCCGGGCGAACTGGTCGTGATCAGCGCCAATATGGACGAAGCCAGACAACTGGCACAACAACTGGGCGGTTATGGCCTGCAGGCCAAACGCAGGAAGATCCTGAAAAGCCTGGGCATGGTGATCAGCACTTTCCGGGTACCGGCGGGTGCCGATATGCAACAGCTGACCGCCAGCGTGCGCCAGGCGTATCCAGGCATGTGGGTTGATATGAACCATCGTTATCAACTGATGGGCAACAGCCGCAACACCAGCACCGCAAAAAAAACAATTCGCTGGCAGGACAGTCCCGGTTGCGGACGCGGCCTGCGCATTGGACTGATCGATACCGGTGTCGACAAAAACCATCCGGCCCTGCAGCGCCAGCAGGTGATTGAACATTCCGTATTAACCCGCGGAATCAAAATCGCAGAACCGGATCACGGCACTGCGGTTGCCAGCCTGCTGATCGGCGACACTCAGCAACGCAGCTTTTCCGGTCTGGTACCCGGCGCCAAACTGTTTTCGGTGTCGGTGTTCCGACAGAGGGACAAACGCCACACCGACACCACGGCAGAGTGGATCGTCGCCGCCATCGACTGGCTGCTGTCGCAGAAAGTGCAGACCATCAACATGAGTATCGGCGGACCACGTAATTTGCTGGTCGACGTCGCGATTCAACGCACCATCAAGTCGGGTGTTACGGTCATTGCTTCAGCAGGTAACGGCGGACCGCAATCCTTACCCGTTTATCCGGCCGCCCAGCCGGGTGTGATTGCGGTAACCGCTGTCGATGCCCGCGGCCAGATTTACGAACGCGCCAGTCACGGCAGTTACATCGATTTCTCGGCGCCCGGCGTCGACCTCTGGGCTGCCAACGATAAAAAGAGCGGCAAATTTTTTTCCGGGACCTCCTTCGCCACCCCTTATGTGACCGCGAGTATGGCGCTACTGGCCAAAGACCAGGGACCGAGAAAAGCCTATGAACAACTACAGACCAGCGCCAGTGACCTTGGCGTAAAAGGTAAGGACGAGGCCTTTGGCTGGGGTCTGTTACAACTACCTCGATCCTGTAAATAACCGGCAATTAATCTTGCATCAACAGGATGTAATGGAGAAACCGAAATGAATGCGCGGATTTTGAGTTCTGGAAAATGGTTAGGTATTGCAGTCATCTGCCTGCTGCAACTGGCCTGCAGCCCCGACAAACTGCAGAGTAACAACACCGAACTCACTGAGCTGTATATCGACAGTGCTTTCCTTGATCAGGTATTCCAGTCCACGGCTTATGACTATAGCGCCAGCGTCGGTTATCTGAGCAACTCGGTTCGAATTTATGCCATTGCCGAAGAAGATTCATCCAGCGTAACTATCAATAGCCTGGATAGCGATGCAAACGGCAGCCGGTTTAGTTTGAATGAAGGCGACAATACTTTTAATGTCATTGTTACTGCAGCCAATGGCGATCAGCAAACCTATACGTTGACTGTTAACCGAGCAACCCTGGCCACCCTCAGCAACACGGCTTATATCAAGTCATTCAACACCGATGCAGAAGATCGACTCGGTCTGAGCGTGGCAATCGCTGGAGACCTGATGGCAGCAGGCGCCCCTTACGAAGACACGGGTAACGGAGGCATCAATGTCAGTTATGATGAAAGCGCATTACTCTCGGGGGCGGTCTATGTATACGTCAATTATTTTGGCACCTGGGTTCCCGATGCATTTTTAAAAGCAGAAACTCCTGAAGCTTCCGATGCCTTTGGCTGGTCGATCGCCATCTCCGGCAACACACTGGTGGTTGGAGCGCCATTTGAAGACAGTGCGTCGACCGGGGTCAATAGCACGCGTAACGATGACGGTAGTGCGGATGATTCTGGGGCTGCATTTGTGTTCGTTCGTGATACCGATGGATTCTGGGTGCAACAGGCCTACCTTAAGGCATCCAATACAGGTACCGACGACTGGTTCGGATATTCTGTTGCAATCGATGGTGACACGATCATCGTTGGCGCAATTCACGAAAACGGCAACAACACCGGCGTCAACAGCACACCAAATGACGACGGCAATGCGGACAACTCGGGAGCCGCTTATGTATTTGTTCGCGACAGCAATGGCAACTGGACCCAGCAGGCTTACCTGAAACCCGATACCGTAGAAGCCGGCGCTTCATTCGGCATAGTCTCTATTTCTGGCGACAGCATTGCGGCTGGTGCGCCCTTAAAGGATAACGGCGGCATTGCCAATGCAGGTTCGGCCTATGTATTTACCCGTGATGAGAACCAGAACTGGGCGCAGCAAGCCCGGATTCTACCAAACAACCCCGGAGACACTGACGTATTCGGGTCCTCATTATCCATATTCGAGGACAGCCTGGCCGTTGGCGCACCACTGGAAGACAGTCAGACCTACGGCATCAATACCATGCCGTTCGATCCCGCCAGCAACCTGCAAAGCGGCGCTGTTTATACCTATGAACGCAGCGACAACCAATGGACACAACACAGTTATATCAAAGCCGAACTCACCGGCACCACCAATGACGACGATCAGTTCGGTTATTCTGTTGCGCTACACGGCGATCATCTCCTGGTGGGCGCACCGCGCGAAGACAGTGTCAGCACAGGCATCAACAGCGCAGCGCCGGACGAATCGGCCGGTGAATCCGGAGCGGCTTATTATTTCACTCGTGATGCCAATGGCGCATGGAGCCAGGAACTATACATCAAACAGCCGGACACCAGTGAAGCCGGAGACAACATGGGATGGTCTGTATCGACCTACGGCGATCAGATTGCTGTGGGGGCTTATCGGGAAAGCGGGATAGGTTACGGTGTCAATGACGTTTATTTCAATGACGGCTCTACACCTAACGCGGGGGCTGCGTACATCTATCGCTAATTTGCATCCGTTGCTGACTGCTTCAACAACTGATCAAACCGCAACCGATGTCGGTCATCGAACAAACGTTTCGATAACAACCACAATACGGACACCACACCGAAACCGGTACCCGCCGACACCAGAAACATAATCAGGATCTGGTACTTCACCGCCTCCACCGGCGGTGCACCGGCAAGGATCTGGCCGGTCATCATGCCGGGCAGACTCACCACACCGGCGGCCGCCATGGCATTGATGATGGGAATCATACCGGCGCGCATACTCTCCCGGCGAATATCACTGATCGCCTGCACACTGGTCTGACCCAGCATCAACCGCTGTTCGATAATGGCGCGCTGTTGCCAGGCGGTCTGAATCAGTCGATCCATACCCAGTGCAATGCCGGACATGGTATTGCCCAGCAACATACCGAGCAGGGGAATGGCGTATTGCGGGTGATACCAGGGATCGGACTGGATGACGACGATTAATGCCAGTATCGCCGTTAGAAAAGAGGATACGAACAGGGAACCGGTGCTGATACCGAAACCCCACCAGCCTCTCAGTTTACGTTTCTGTCGCGACAGGATTTCCCAGCCGGCAACGCTCAACATGACAAGCGTAATGGCCGTGACCCAGAAAATATTCACGTGGGTGAAGACGGTTTTCAGCACCAGACCAATCAACGTCAGTTGCACGACGGTACGCAATGCGGCAATGATCAACTGTTTCGATATAGCCAGTTCCATGCGCCAGCTCAGTAAAGCCAGCAGCAACACCAGAATCGACGCCAGTGCCAGATCGAAATGACTTAATGCGATGAACATGGCTGCTCCACCAGTTGACCGTTCTGTAATTGAAAAACGCGATCCGCAACGCGGCGGAGTTGTTCAGTATCGTGACTGACCCAGAACACCACAGCATTCTGTTGCCGTCGGTAATCGGCAACGAATTGTTCGAACAAACGGGTATTCGTCGCATCAAGATTTGCGGTAGGCTCATCCAGCAACAAAACCCGCGGCCGGTTCTGTAACAGACGTAACAGGGCGAGGCGTTGTTTTTCACCACTCGACAAACGGCTCACCTGCCAGTGCTGCACCTGCTCGGGAAAACCCAGTTGCTTCACCGCATCCGCAGACAGCTCGGTAAAATGTTCGCCGACGCTGTCGAACCACCACTGGCTATCGGCCGCCAGCAAACCCACCTTGTGGCGCCATTCTGGCGCGGTGATCTGTGTTGCGCTGATGTCATCGAGCAACACCTCGCCATGGTGCTCATCGAGATCGGCGATAGCGCGCAACAACAGGGATTTGCCGCTACCCGATTCGCCATACAGTCCGATGCATTGTCCGGCGTTCACCTGCAGATCCAGCGGACCGCAATGCCGGTATTTGAGTTGATTCAGTCGTAACAAGAAAACACACCACAGTCATCGATTCGAGCGCGCAGTATAGCATCCAGCCAAAGCGGCAGGCAGCGCCGCTGCTATACTCAAAACAAACCCAATGCATGACACTCGTGAATATGAAGCGACTGCTTACCATTCTGATATTGAGTCTGCCCACTATGGTCAGCGCCGATTCGCAACGCATCGAAGTGTATCCGCAAGCTCGGGCCTATATCGACGTGGTTACCGGCGACACGCTGGGCGAGATTGTGTTACGCCTGCGCCCCGGGATGCCGAACCACCAACGACGTTTGCAGCTGGAAATCGTCGAGCTCAACCCACAGGCTTTCATCAACGGCGATCCGAACCGGCTGAGAACAAATATTCGACTCTGGCTCCCCGGTTACGCGAACACGTTGCATCATCGACAAAACCAGGCGCCGGCACAACGACAGGAATTCAGCTGGGGCTATATCAAACGCGCCCGCTAAAGCAGACCGCGCTCGGCGAACGACACCACTTCATCACCGACGATGAAATGATCCACCACACGAATATCCACCAGCCCCAGCGCATCCTTGAGTCGCCGGGTAATCTGCAGATCGGACTGACTCGGTTCCGCCACACCGGAGGGATGGTTGTGGGAGAAGATGACCGCTGCCGCATTGTGGGCCAGGGCACGCTTGACCACTTCGCGGGGATAGACACTGGCGCCGTCGATGGTACCGAAAAACATTTCCTCGAAACTGATCACTCGATGGCGCTGATCGAGAAACAACACGGCAAACACCTCGTGGGCATAATCACGCAGCTGGCTGCTGAGATACTGGCGGGTGTCCGCCGGACTGCTCAGGGCATCGCCCCGCTGCAGGGTTTCGAACAGGTGGCGACGCGCCATCTCCAGCACCGCCTGTAGCTGGGCGAACTTCGCCGTACCAAGGCACGGATGCCGAAAAAAACCACGCAGATCCGCCTTCATCAGTTCACGTAAGCCACCAAAGCCTTCGAGCAGTTCCCGCGCCAGGTCCACGGCAGTCTTGCCCGGGATGCCGGTGCGCAGAAAGATGGCCAGCAACTCGGCATCGGACAGGGCCTGGCTACCCCGTTGCAACAGTTTTTCTCTGGGCCGTTCCTGTTCCGGCCAGTCGGTGATCGGCATCCTGTTCATCCCTGTTCAAAAACGCCCGAGTCTAGTGGCTTGAATTTAATTAGACCAGCACCCGATGTCCCGATACGCCGGCAGATACCGCTCTCCGCCATTCTGGTAGAATGCCAGCCATGACTCGACTGCATAATCGACATATCCTGCTCGGCGTCACCGGCGGCATCGCCGCCTACAAAAGCGCGGAACTGGTGCGTCGCCTGCGTGATGCCGGCGCGCGCGTGCGCGTGGTGATGACACGGGCCGCCACCGAGTTCGTCACGCCGCTGACCTTCCAGGCCCTGTCCGGCGAACCGGTGCACCTGGATCTGCTCGACGAGCGCGCGGAAGCCGCCATGGGGCACATCGAGCTGGCACGCTGGGCGGATGCGGTACTGGTGGCGCCGGCCACGGCGGATTTTATCGCCCGTCTGGTTCAGGGACGTGGTGACGACCTGCTCAGCACTCTGTGCCTGGCCACGGCGGCACCGCTGGCGCTGGCCCCGGCGATGAATCAGCAGATGTGGGCCAGCCCGGCCACCCAGGACAATATCGCCACACTGCGCGAACGCGGTATGCAGCTGTTCGGCCCCACCGCCGGCGACCAGGCCTGCGGCGATACCGGCATGGGGCGCATGCTGGAGGTGCCCGAACTGGTCACACTCACCGATCAGCTGTTCGATAACCAGCTGCTGGCCGGACTGCGGGTGATGATTACCGCCGGCCCCACCCACGAGGCCCTGGACCCGGTACGCTTCATCGGCAACCACAGTTCCGGGCGCATGGGTTTCGCCCTGGCTGAAGCCGCCCGCGATGCCGGCGCCCGGGTTACCCTGGTGGCCGGGCCGGTGACCCTGGAAACCCCGGCGGACATCGAGCGCATCGATGTGGTGTCGGCTCAACAGATGTATGAAGCGGTAATGACCCACATCGCGGTGCAGGATCTGTTCATCGGCTGCGCCGCGGTCGCCGACTATCGGCCGGTAGAAACGGCCGAACACAAGATCAAGAAGTCCGCCGAGCGGCTTAGTATCGAGCTGCAACGCAACCCGGATATCCTCGCTGAAGTCGCCGCCCTCGACAGTCCCCCGTTCTGCGTCGGTTTCGCCGCGGAAACCGATAACCTGGAACAGTACGCGCGTGCCAAACTGGCTGCCAAAAAATTGCACATGATCGCAGCCAATGCGGTGGGCAGCACAGAAGACAGCGGCTTCAACAGCGCATACAATGCGCTGCAGGTATACTGGCCCGATGGCTCGGCAATGCTGGAAAAAGCCGGCAAGCCACTGATCGCCCGCCAGCTAATCGAACTGATTGCACAACACTACAAGACGTCACAATGAAAAAAATTCAGCTGAAAATACTCGACCCTCGCATTGGCAAAGACATCCCGCTGCCGGAACATGCCACTGCCGGTTCCGCCGGTATGGACCTGCGTGCATGCATCGATGACACCATCACCCTGCAGCCGGGCGACACCGAACTGGTGCCCACCGGTATCGCCATTCATATCAATGATCCCGGCCTCGCCGCAACGATCTTGCCGCGTTCCGGGCTGGGTCATAAACACGGTATCGTGCTCGGCAACCTGGTCGGGCTGATCGATTCAGATTACCAGGGCCAGTTGTTTGTCTCGGTATGGAATCGGGGCCAGGGCAGCTTTACCATCGAACCCGGTGACCGTATCGCGCAACTGGTGTTCGTCCCGGTGGTGCAGGTGGACTGGGAACAGGTCAGTGATTTCGAGCAAAGCGATCGCGCTGCCGGTGGTTTCGGATCAACCGGTCGCGGTTAATCGACGCACCACCTGCGGCTATCCAATCAATTTTTTCACAGGACACATTCATGAGCACAATCACGCCAGCCATCTTCCGGGCGTATGACATTCGCGGTATCGTCAGCGACGACCTGACCCCGGATGCGGTTCGCCGCATCGGTCAGTCTTTCGCCAGTGAATCCCGTGACCAGGGCTGCACAAGCGTTGTCATTGGACGCGACGGACGTTTACACAGCGAACAGTTATCACAGGCACTCGCCGCCGGTTTACAGGCTGGTGGTTGCGATGTCATCGATGTCGGCCTGGTCCCCACACCAGTATTGTATTTCGCAACACATCATTTACAGACCGGTACCGGCATCATGATCACCGGCAGTCACAACCCGCCGGAATATAACGGCCTGAAGATGGTGATGGCCGGCAAGACCTTATACGGCGATGACATTCAGAAATTACGACAACGCATCGAAGACGACCAGCTCAGTACAGGGCAGGGCGACTATCAACAGCAGGATGTCAAACCGGTGTACATCGAACGCATCGTCGGTGACGTAAAACTCGACAAACCGCTGAACATTGCTGTGGATTGCGGCAACGGTGTCGCCGCGGTGATTGCCACCGAACTGTTCAGTAAACTCGGCTGTCAGGTCAGCGAACTGTTCTGCGAAGTGGACGGCACTTTCCCCAACCATCATCCGGACCCGAGCAAACTGGAAAATCTCGAAGATCTGCGCAACTGCATTCGCGACCAGTCACTGGATCTGGGCCTGGCTTTCGACGGCGACGGCGATCGCGTCGGCATTGTCGATAACGAACTGAATATTATTTTCCCGGACCGGCAGATGATTCTGTATGCCGAAGACGTACTGTCACGCAACCCGGGCGCGCAGATCATCTACGACATCAAATCCAGTTATCACCTGGGCAAGGCGATCGAAGACATGGGTGGCGAT
>CBDULQ010000077.1:0-14663 GCA_965368115.1 uncultured Gammaproteobacteria bacterium
GTTCTGGATTCCATCACCCGTGCGGCGAACACCATCAACGATATGAACACACTGATCGCGACCGCGGCTGAAGAACAGAATACGGTGGCCGAAGAAATCAACCGCAATGTGGTGAACATCAGCCAGGGTTCGGACACCATTGCCGAAACCGCCGAGCACAGCGCCGGGGCCGGCGAAGAATTGCGCAATGTGGCGGAGGGGCTGAAGCATCTGGTGTCGAATCTGAAGATTCAGTGATGAATTCGGGCGGCACATGAAGTTCACCCGGCACAGGCTCGATTCGGGTTTTGTTGCTGCGCATCAACCCTGCGTTTGCGGCGGTTGTTAATTCGCCCGCGGCAGATAAAATAGCCCTCTCACTGAATATTTCCGAGGTCGCTATTCCATGCCCACTTACCGTTCCCGTACCACCACCCATGGACGCAACATGGCCGGAGCCCGCGCCCTGTGGCGCGCCACCGGCATGCAGGACGGTGATTTCGATAAACCCATTATCGCCATTGCCAATTCCTTTACCCAGTTTGTGCCCGGTCACGTACATCTGAAAGATCTGGGTCAGATGGTGGCACGGGAAATCGAAGCGGCCGGCGGTGTGGCGAAAGAGTTCAACACCATTGCGGTGGACGACGGTATTGCCATGGGTCATGGCGGCATGCTGTACAGCCTGCCGTCGCGGGAAATCATCGCCGATGCGGTGGAGTACATGGTGAATGCGCATTGCGCCGATGCCCTGGTGTGTATCTCCAATTGCGACAAGATCACCCCGGGCATGTTGAATGCGGCATTGCGTTTGAACATCCCGACCATTTTCGTTTCCGGCGGTCCGATGGAATCGGGCAAGAGTGTCATCGGCGGCGCCGAAGTGCATCTGGATCTGGTCGATGCCATGGTCGCCGCGGCGGACAGTCAGCGTAGCGATGACGACGTGAACACCATGGAACGTTCCGCCTGCCCGACCTGCGGTTCCTGTTCCGGTATGTTTACCGCCAACTCGATGAACTGTTTAACCGAGGCGCTTGGATTATCTTTGCCTGGTAACGGTTCGACCCTGGCCACCCACGCGGATCGACGCCAGTTGTTCCTGGAAGCGGGGCGACGCATCGTCGACATCACGCGACGTTACTACGAGCAGGACGATGCCAGTGTGTTGCCGCGTAACGTGGCCACTTTCGAAGCCTTCGAGAACGCCATGAGTCTCGATATTGCCATGGGCGGTTCCACTAATACGATTCTGCATTTGCTGGCGGCGGCGCAGGAAGGCGAAGTGAATTTCACCATGAGCGATATCGATCGCCTGTCGCGCAAGGTGCCGAACCTGTGCAAGGTGGCGCCGAACACGCAGAAATATCATATGGAAGATGTACATCGCGCTGGCGGTGTTATGGGCATACTCGGCGAACTGGATCGAGGCAGTCTGTTGCACACCGATGTGAGTACCGTACACAGTAAAACCATGACCGAAGCACTGGATCAATACGATGTCATGCGCACCGCGCAGGATGAGGTGAAAACCTTTTTCATGGCCGGTCCCGGCAATGTGCGTACCACGGTGGCGTTCAGCCAGGAAAAACGCTGGCCCGATCTGGACCTGGATCGTGAAAACGGTTGTATCCGCGATATCGAACATGCCTATAACAAGGAAGGCGGTCTGGCCGTGCTGTTCGGTAACATCGCCGAAGAAGGCTGCGTGGTGAAAACCGCCGGCGTCGACGAAAGTATTTTTAAATTCACCGGACCGGCGCGCATTTTCGAATCCCAGGATGCGGCGGTCGAAGGTATTCTTGCCGACCAGATCAACGAAGGTGACGTGGTCATTATTCGTTACGAAGGGCCGAAGGGTGGACCCGGTATGCAGGAAATGCTGTACCCGACTTCGTACCTCAAATCGAAAGGCCTGGGGAAGGCCTGCGCCCTGCTCACCGACGGTCGTTTCTCCGGCGGCACTTCAGGTTTGTCCATCGGTCATGCTTCACCGGAAGCGGCCGAAGGTGGCGCCATCGGTCTGGTGGAAGAAGGCGATATGATTGAAATCGATATCCCGAATCGCAGCATCAATCTGCAGATTTCCGCGGATGAACTGCAACAACGTCGCGACGCCATGAATGCAAAAGGCGAGCATGCCTGGCAACCGGTGAATCGAGATCGTTACGTCAGTCAGGCATTGCAGGCCTACGCGGCCATGACCACCAGTGCTTCGCGCGGTGCGGTACGCGACGTATCGCAGTTAAAGAAAAAGTGACAGCTTTGCTGTCATCCCTGCGAAAGCAGGGATCCAGTCTTGAAGAGAATGACGCTGTTCATGCAACTGGATTCCCGCTTCCGCGGGAATGACGAATAAAGCAGAGTTCCGCAAAAGTCAGGGCCTGTATATGCGTCGTCATCCCTGCGCAGGCAGGGGTCCAGTGTTTAAAAAGTCGCGTATGTATTGAAACTGGATTCCCGCGTTCGCGGGAATGACACGGAATACAATACATATTCATCGTGATCTCGGATCATTTTTCATTCAGGGGTACAACAATGCACATCGGCACACCGTTATCTGATTCCGCGTCGGGCGTCTTGTTGGTAGTTTCTTGCTGACTGGGACCGTTAGTCATCATTGCCCTGCAGCGGCTGGGCGTGGAAGTGATTGCGGTGGATCGTTACGCCCATGCGCCGGGACATCAGGTGGCGCATCGCGCCCATGTCATCGACATGACTGACGGCAAGGCGCTGCGCGCACTGGTGGAGCAGGAACGCCCGCATCTCATCGTGCCGGAAATCGAAGCCATCGCCACCGACATGCTGGCGGACATCGAGCGGGATGGGCTGGCCGAAGTCATTCCAACCGCACGTGCCACCCAGCTCACCATGAACCGCGAAGGCATTCGACGGCTGGCCGCGGAAGAACTCGAGTTGCCCACCTCGAGTTATGCGTTTGCCGATAGCCTCGAACAGTTACAGAAAGCCATCGATGGCGGCATCGGTTTTCCCTGTATCGTCAAGCCGGTGATGTCGTCATCGGGCAAAGGGCAGTCGCGGCTGGAAAGTCAGGGCGATGTGAAAACCGCCTGGGACTATGCCATGCAGGGCGGCCGGGTGAATCAGGGCCGGGTCATCGTCGAAGGCGTGGTTGAATTCGATTATGAAATTACCCAGCTCACCGTGCGCGCACTGAATGCCGGCGGCGATGTGGAAACCCATTTCTGCGCCCCGGTGGGCCATGTGCAGAAAAACGGGGATTACGTGGAAAGCTGGCAACCCCAGGCCATGTCGAGCGTGGCACTGGACGAATCGCGGCGCATTGCCGGCGCGGTCACCGAAGCACTGGGCGGCCGCGGTATTTTCGGTGTCGAGCTATTTATTAAAGGCGATCAGGTCTGGTTCAGCGAAGTCAGTCCACGCCCCCACGATACCGGTCTGGTGACCCTGATTACCCAGTGGCAGAGCGAATTCGAATTGCATGCGCGCGCCATTCTTGGCTTGCCGGTGGATAGCAGCCTGCGTAATCCCGGTGCCAGTGCGGTGATCTACGGCGGCATGGATGCGGAAGCCATCAGTTTCAGTGGCCTGGAACAGGCGCTGGCGGTGCAGGGTAGCGACCTGCGACTGTTCGGCAAGCCGGAGTCCTTCAAAAAACGTCGCATGGGTGTGGCGGTGGCCTATGGTGCGGATGTGGATGAAGCCCGGGGTCGTGCACGACTTGCGGCATCCAGGGTGGAAACCCAAAAATAAATCCCGCAATGGCGCGGCCGTGGCATCTATTGGCTACACTCTGATTATCGATAACCGATCAATCCGAGAGCCTGTCCATGTCCGAACCATCCACCGTCGATTCCGTTAAATCCACCGCCGCCAAACCGGATCTGGACTGGAGCCAGGTCAAGGAAACCGTGCTCATGCTCCGGCTGGCGGCGGCGCAGATCGATTTTTCCCTGCATGAAGGCAACAGTTCGGTGGATGCGCTGACCGATTCGTTTACGGGTATGGCCGAGAGCATGCAGGCGATTCAACAATCCGCGCAGCAGATATTCCGTAAATACAGTATCGAAGACCAGCTCAGTCAGGACATGATGCAGCACTGTGATGCCGTGTCCTCCAAAGTGCAGCAGGCCATCATCGCCTTTCAGTTCTACGACAAACTGGTGCAGCGCCTGGATCATGTGGTGGACAGCCTGTCGCGGCTGGGAGAACTGGTGGGCGACGCGTCCCGACTCTACTCGCCGAACGAGTGGCGCGGGCTGCAGGAAAGAATTCGCTCCCGCTACACCATGGGTGAAGAGCGAGAATTATTCGATGCCCTGATGAACGGTGAAGACATTCAGACGGTATTGGATAGAATGCGGGAATGGGCACAAAATACATCAGCAGATGATGATATAGAGCTCTTTTAGCTGACCTTTTTCTTGTTAAATGTGAGAAAGATGGCGTAATTAGCTAATTTAAATAACAATTTGCTCAAAAAGTGCTTTACTGGATGAGTGAATTCCGCTATGTTGCAGGGAACAAAATGATTAAAGACGAGACTTACCGTGGCAAGTTTTGCAGAAGTGGTTACCCAGACCTTCCGGTCACTTACCCCTGAAGCCCTTTCCGAGCGCCTGTTCGGCGAATCCCTCGACGCCTGGTGGCAGAACCACCAGAAAAATCTCGAAGCAACCGTTTACAAAGGCCCCATACAGCAGGCCTTCTTCATCGCGACATTTGCCGCCATGGGGCGGCTGTGCAAGGCGGACGGCCGGGTCGGCGAGAAGGAAATCAACAGTGCACACGCGGTTATGGACCACCTGGGCCTGGACAAGGCGCAGCGTCGTATCGCAGCGAAACTGTTCAACGAAGGCAAGCAGGGTGATTTCGACGTCGAGGCGGTGCTGAGTCGTTTTTATCGTATCAGCAGTCACCGGGTCAGCGTGCTACAGGTGTTCATCGAGTTACAGTTGCAGGCCGCCATTGCCGACGGTCCGCTCAATGACATCGAAGAAGCGCTGCTGATGCGCATGTGCAAGCGGCTCGATGTGTCCCATTCCATTTACCTGCGTATCAAGCGACGCATCATCGAGAACCGTGGCGCCCAGGCGTTTCCACAGCCTCAGCCGCGCCAGCCGATGAATCTGGCTAATGCCATGCAGGTGCTCGGCGTATCGCGCTGGGTGAATAAAGACGAACTCAAAAATGCCTATCGCCGCCTGCTCGGCAAGTATCATCCGGATCGTATGTTGTCCCGCGGCTGTACCCAGGAAGAACTGGATCAGGCCAACAGCAAGGTCCAGGAAGTGAAACAGGCTTACGAAATCGTCGGTAAGGCGCGAAAGCTGATCTAAGGCCTGTTAACAGGTCCTGATCCATTAACATTTCTCCGAAATCGGGCTATGGTGTGGGCGCACCACAACACACCATAGTCTGAGCATGCAAACAGATACATCTATCACTCCCGACCAGTTACTATCAGCGGTTCCCGATGAGCTGCAGGACCGGGTCCGCCGTCATTGGCAGGACTGGGCCCAGGCCAACAACGAGGCACGCGATCCCGGCGTCGATCTCGGTTTGCTGGGCAAACTCTGGGCCTGTAGCGAATTCATTGCCACCCACACCACACGCCGTCCCGGGCTGTGGTTCGAACTGGTCGACCAGTTCCTGCTGGAACAGTCCCTGAGCCTCGACGATTACAGTCAGGCGGTGCGTGAACAGTTGTCCACCGTGCCCGCCGCCAACGACAATGCACTAATGCAGGTGCTGCGCCAGTTCCGAATCAAGCACATGCTGCGTATTGCCTGGCGCGATCTGGCCGGTCTGGCCGAGACTCCGGAAACCCTGGCCAATCTCACCGATCTGGCCGAAGCCTGTGTCGACAATCTGCTCGAACATCTGCATCGCGAACAGTGCGAACAGCTGGGTACGCCGGTGGACGAGCAGGGGCGCGAGCAACGCCTGATCGTACTCGGCATGGGCAAGCTGGGTGGCCACGAACTGAATTTCTCTTCCGATATCGATCTGATCTTTGGCTATGCCGAAGAAGGTGAAACCCGGGGTAAACGGCCGCTGGCCAATAGCCAGTTCTTCACGCGCCTGGGTCAGCGACTGATCCGTATTCTTAACGACACCACCGCCGACGGTTTCGTGTTTCGCGTCGATATGCGCCTGCGGCCCTATGGTGACAGTGGCCCGCTGGTGATGAGCATCGATGGTATGGAGCATTACTTCCAGACCCAGGGCCGCGACTGGGAACGCTACGCCATGATCAAGGCGCGGGTGATCGGTGGCGATCGCGAGGCTGGCGCCGACCTCATGGCGATGTTGAAACCGTTCGTCTACCGACGCTACCTGGATTTTGGCGCCTTCGAGTCGATTCGCGAAATGAAGGCGATGATCGAAAAGGAAATTCGGCGCAAGGGTAATCGTAACAACATCAAGCTGGGCCGCGGCGGTATCCGTGAAATCGAATTCATCGGGCAGACCTTCCAGCTGATTCGAGGTGGCGGCGAACCGCGGCTGCAGGTGCGGGGCATTCTGCAGGTGCTGGCGCTGCTCGCGGAAAAAGGTTTTCTGGGACATGAGCAGACGCAACAGCTCACCCGGAGCTACCTGTTCCTGCGCAAACTGGAAAATCGGCTGCAAATGTATGCCGACGGCCAGACGCATCAGTTACCGGAAGATCCGTTGATTCGGGCCAGTGTGGCACTGGCCATGGATGAACCGGACTGGACGAGCCTGCAGCCGCAGGTGGATGAGCATCTGCAGCGGGTGCATGGCTGTTTTCGCGGTGTGTTTGCGCTGGAACACGAAGACGAGGACGCTGCGCCGGTGGATCGTTTACAAACCCTGTGGCCGTCTCACCTGGACGACGAGGATGCACGGGAAATCTTGCAGATACACGGCTTCGAAGACGCGGAAAACCTGCTTGCCCAGCTACGCGGTTTTCGTGACAGCGGTTTGATTCGAGCGCTGGCCGGTACTTCACAACAACGACTGGATCGCCTGATGCCGCTGCTACTGCAGGCCATTTGTGACCAGCCGGAGGCCACGGAAACCCTGCGCCGGCTGCTCAACCTGTTGCAGGCCATCGTGCGTCGCAGTGTGTACCTGGCGCTGTTGATCGAATACCCGGGCGCCCTGCAACAACTGGTTCGACTGTGCGCGGCAAGTCCGTGGATTGCCCATTTGCTGGCACGTTACCCGATTCTGCTCGACGAGTTGCTGGACCATCGGTCCCTGCGTGACGAGCGTAGCCGGCAACAACTGGCGGACGAACTGGATACCCTGCTGCAGCCGGTGCTGGACGACGAGGAGCGGGTGCTGGACAGTCTGCGCAAATTCAAACAGGCGCACACCCTGCGGGTAGCCGCTATGGATCTGGCCGGTCATCTCGATGTGTTTCATGTCAGTGAGCAACTGACACTGCTTTCGGAAGTGTTGTTGTGCAAGGTTTATGAACTGGCCTGGCAACACATGACCGGTCGCCATGGAGTACCGCAGTGCCGGCTGGATGGCGAACTGCATCAGCCGGGCATGGCCATCGTCGCCTACGGCAAGATGGGGGGTGAAGAGCTCGGTTACGGTTCCGATCTGGATATCGTGTTTCTGCACGACAGCCGCGGTGAACAGCAGCACACCGATGGTGAGCGCAGCCTGGATAACAGCACGTTCTTCGCGCGCCTGGCGCAACGTATCATCCATTTGCTGGGCGCACAGACGTCCACCGGCAAACTCTATGAAGTCGATACCCGGTTACGCCCGGACGGTGCCGCCGGCATGCTGGTAAGCAGCATCGATGCCTTCGAGCAATATCAGAACGACAAGGCCTGGACCTGGGAGCATCAGGCATTGATGCGTGCCCGGGTGGTGCTGGGAGGCGTTTATCTGGCCGAAGAATTTGCTAGAATTCGGCGTTCGGTGCTGAGCCGTCCCCGGGATATCGAGCTGCTGCGTAAAGAAGTGATTGAGATGCGGCAGAAAATGCGCGATGCTCTGGGTAGTAAGAAGTCGGACCAGTTTCATCTCAAACAGGATGCAGGTGGTCTGGTCGATATCGAGTTCCTGGTGCAGTTCGGTGTGCTGGCCCATGCCGCCGATCATCCCGAAATGCTTGAATACACGGCAACCCGCCAGTTTCTGCAGGCCCTGCAGGAGATTGGTGTATTGCAGTCCGCACAGGTCGAGCAACTGATTCTGGCTTATGACCTGTATCGGGCGCGGGCACATCAGCGCGCACTGCAGGAGCAATCCAGTACCCTGGGCGCAGATGAATTCACCGAACAACGTGCTTACGTAACACAGATTTGGCAACAACTGCTCGGCACTTCGGCCGACTGAACAGATGAGGAGTAAACGGGTATGCAAACCATGGCTGACCGCGATGGTGTAATCTGGTTCGACGGGGAAATGGTTCCCTGGCGCGAAGCCAGGGTTCACGTTCTGACACACACATTGCACTACGGAATGGGTGTGTTCGAAGGTGTGCGTGCCTATAAGGCAGAAAAAGGTACCGCGATCTTCCGCCTGCAGGCGCATACTGATCGCCTGTTCGATTCGGCGCATATCATGCGTATGCACATCCCGTTCGATAAGGACACCATCAACGAAGCACAGCGCATGGCGGTGCGTGACAATAATCTACAAAGTGCCTACATCCGGCCGATGTGTTTTTATGGCTCGGAAGGTATGGGGCTGCGAGCCGACAACCTGAAAGTGCATGTCATGGTTGCGGCCTGGGACTGGGGTGCCTACCTGGGTGAAGAAAACCTGCAGAAAGGTATTCGCATTCGCACATCGTCCTACACCCGTCACCATGTCAATATCAGCATGTGCAAGGCCAAGGCTAACGGTCATTACATCAACTCCATGCTGGCGTTGCAGGAAGCACTGAATGACGGTTACGACGAAGCCATGTTGCTGGATAACGAAGGTTATGTGGCGGAAGGCAGCGGCGAGAATATTTTTATCGTCAAGAACGGTATCATCTACACACCGGACCTGACCTCGGCATTGAACGGTATCACCCGCAACACCATTTTTACCCTGTGTAACGAGCTGGGTGTGGAGATTCGCGAGAAGCGCATTACCCGCGACGAGGTATACATTGCCGATGAGGCCTTCTTTACCGGCACTGCCGCCGAAGTGACTCCGATCCGCGAAGTCGATAACCGAGCCATTGGTTGCGGTTCACGTGGTCCGATCACCGAAAAATTACAGACACTGTATTTCGATGTGGTGCATGGGCGTCATCACATGCATCCGGAATGGTTGAATTACGTTAACGATTAACGCTGCAAGGTGGAGTTTATGCCGAATCCTGATACCGCAAGTCGCTCTGATCTGGCTCAGCCCAACGCCAGGGATCATTATGAAGTCAGTGCGGCGGATTTGCCCATTCACTGTCCGATGCCCGGCACCAGTTTGTGGAATTCGCATCCCCAGGTGTTTATTCCGCTGGATGAGAAGGGTCATGGCAAATGCCCTTATTGTGGGGCCGAATACCAGCTCAGGGACTGATTACCTGATTCGGTAGTAACCGAGGCGCCTGCGCATTTGCAGTTTGCGCCACAGGTTCAGCGGCTTGGGGCGCAGGCTGCCTCTGCCATTATCGATCAGATCATCCGTCGCCTGTAATATGCGTTGCGATGATTTACCGTCACGATAAGGGTGAATGAAGTCACCATATTGCTTGATGGCCTGCATTAGTTCTGGTGGTCGAGTCAGGGCATATTCCAGTGCCGCTTCGATTTTGTCTACATCCTGCACATCGATCAGGTGTGGGCCGGGCAAGGCGGTTTTATAGGTTACCACCGGTTTATTCAATAACAGGTATTGTAGAAAAATCGACGAGGTATCACACAGCATGGCATCCGCAGCATGCAGCAGGGGAAAGGTGTTGTGGGAACTGTCGAAAAAATGCAGATTCTCGCCCTGCATGTTTCTGTAGCGTTCCACCACATCGGCATCCATCTTGGGATGCAGATTAATCAGCCAGTGCCAGCGCCCTTCGCGTGATAGTCTTTCTATCGTGTCCGCTACGATACGTGCCGATGAAAACGCCGGGCTGAATGTTGAGCCGAACAGAATAATCGGCTTGTCGATGTTCAGTTTTTCGCGTAATACCGTACCCTGTTCAGGCTGGAACAGGGGGTCCAGCATGGACCAGCCGGTTTCGGCAACCCTGAAGTGGCCGTATTTTTTCGCTTTCTCTTCAAACTGCAATGTCGTTTGTGGTCCCTGCGTGCAATACAGGTCGAACAGTCCGCGAATGCGTGCATGCTCCTGGCGGGTACCGGCGCGTTTTCCAACATCAAAACCATGAAAGACCTGAACCTTGATGCCCGGGAAAAAGTCTGGCACCCAGTTGGTGGGTACGAACACGGCATCAGGATTGAACGTTTTAACGTCTTCTACATTATTGAGCAGGGGGGCATCCTGGTCGGTCAGTAAACTGGGGATTTTGTGCAAAAACCAGGCCGCTTCATCGCCGCGTTCGGTGATCGCCTGTTGCAGGGGGCGAAGGATCTGATAGCAGTAAAGCTGGTTGGCAAATAGCAGAAATCGCTTCATGTATCCGGGGTGGCTCGGGTGATAACGGCCGGCCTAGTGTAGCAGACCGGCCTATGGTCTGGGTACTGGCTAGATGGTACCATGCCGGAGTTTGATCGCCAGGCCGCAATGCGCAGAATGTCTTCACGATGAGTCAGAAAATCACAGTAGCCATCATCTGTAAGAACGAGGAAAAAAATATCGGATCCTGTCTGGAAGCGGTGCGCTGGGCCGACGAGATCGTGGTGGTGGATTCCGGTAGTACAGATGGCACACTGGAAATTGCGCGTCGTTTTACCGAGCGAGTTTATGTACATGATGACTGGCAGGGCTTCGGCCCGCAACGTCAGATTGCTGAGGACTATGCCACTCACAACTGGATTCTGGCTATCGATTCGGATGAAGTGGTGAGTCCTGAGCTGGGCAGGGAAATCCGTGCCGCGATCGATGTCGCCACTCCTGACACCGTGTTCAGGCTTAATCGTCTGACCAGTTTCCTGGGAAAATTCATTCGACATAGCGGCTGGCATCCTGATCGCATCGTGCGCCTCTACAATAAGACCTGTTATCACTATAACGATGCTTATGTGCATGAAGCCGTGTCTTGCAAAGGCGCAAGGGCCATTGATCTGAAGGCTTTGCTATTACACTACCAGATGGATTCCCTGGAACAGTATATCGACAAGCGTAATCGTTATGCGCGAGACTGGGCGGATCATCAGCTCGCCCGGGGTAAAAAGACGCATGTGGCAGAAATCCTGTTACGTAGCCTGTTTGCGTTCTTTCGTCATTATGTGATTAGGCTGGGTGTACTGGATGGCTATCATGGGTTGCTGATTTCCATCATCCAGATGCAGTACACCTTTAATAAATATAATTTTCTGCGTTTTAGAAATCATGCCAAGACGTTGTCTTCGAAATAGAACAATCGAGTTTCATTGACCCGTATGAACACTGCCTTGCCGCTTACTTCACCGCCGGCGAATATCTGCATTCTGCGCCTCTCTGCACTGGGTGACGTCACACATACATTGCCGGTGGTTCGTGCTATTCAGCGATACTGGCCACAAACACGTATTACCTGGATCTGCGGCAAACTGGAGCATAAGCTGCTGGCGGAAATTGAAGGTGTGCGTTTCATCGTATTCGACAAAAAGGCCGGCTGGCGGGAATATTTACGTATCCGTAAGCTTTTGCGAGACGAACAGTTCGATGTGCTGTTACACATGCAGGTGGCATTACGCGCCAATTTGCTCAGTACCATGATTCGCGCACCGATCAGGCTGGGCTGGGATCCGGCACGATCACGTGATTTCCATCAGCAGTTTATCAATGCGCATATCGAATCGTTGCCGCGTCAACATCAGGTGCAGGGGTTCCTGGCTTTCGCTCGTGCACTGGGTATCGATGTCGATGAGCCGGAATGGAACTTCCCGATAACCGAGGCTGCGCGGACTTTCGCGACTCGATACACCGCAGGCAATAAAAAAACGCTGCTGATCTCGGCCTGTTCCAGTCATGAATTACGTAACTGGCACGTGCAGGGCTATGCCCGGGTTGCCGATCATGCGGTACAGGCGCTGGGTATGCAGGTCATTTTGAGCGGTGGCCCGAGTGAGCTGGAGCGTAATACTGCGGCGGCTATCGAGCGCGCAGCACGGAGTGATCTTGTCAATCTGGTGGGGCAGGATACCCTGCAGGAATCACTGGGGTTATTGAAGGCGGTTGATGTGGTGTTGTCGCCAGATTCAGGACCGGCCCATATTGCCAATGCCCTGGGCACGCCGGTAATCGGTCTCTATGCCTGTACCTGGTCACGGCGTAGCGGGCCCTATTGTTATCTGGACCATTGCGTCGACCATTTCGAGCAGGCGGCCGAGCAGTTTCTGCACAAGTCGGCTATGGCGCTGCGCTGGGGGACCAAAATAGAGCGTCCCGGGGTGATGGATCTGATTCAGGTTGACGAGGTCATTGCCCGGCTGGAACGGCTGGTTGGCGTTGAATCAGTCTGAGGGATGTAGCAGGGAACCAAAGTATTCTTCGTAACGTGTCACTGTGGCCTGCAGGGAAAATTCGCCGGCCAGGGTGTCACGGCATTGTGCCGCCAGCTGCTGCAGCAGAGCGGGGTCGTTATAGAGCTGGATCACCCGTGCGGCAATGGCGTCCGGATCACGAACCGGTACCACGAAACCATTCACGCCGTCGCGGATCACTTCCTTGCCGCCGCCGGTCGTCGTAATCACCGGCGGTGTGCCGTAACCCAGAGCCTCCATTACCGTGCGCGGTAGCCCTTCTCCACTGACCGACGGCTGAACCAGCAGGTCGCTGGCGGCTATCAGTTCCGGAGCATCATGGCGATAACCGGCGACATGGATGCGTTCCCGAAGCGGGCTGCCATTGATCAGTTCGATATAGGGCGGCTGGTCGATATTCTTGCCGACCAGTAGCAGATGCAGATGTTTGAGCTGGTCCAGTTTATGGGTGGCCTCCAGCATGACCGACAGCCCTTTGCTGGGACGTGCGTTGATGACGCAGATGACGGTGAAATCATCACCAGATATGCCGAATTCGCTCAGGTCAGCCGGGGTCTTGTCATACCAGTCCAGGTCGTGGCCCTTGTGAATGGTAACGATACTGCAGCGATTGCCCCATACCTGGTGTTGAACGATGTCACGTACCGCATCTGATACGCAGATAATGCCGTCGACACGTGGATGCAGCAGGGTCAGATAGGAACTGGGGTCGTGGCGGTACAGGCCACTGGTGGTGCCCCGATAGGCGACCAGTTTGACCGGCAT
Organism: uncultured Gammaproteobacteria bacterium; assembly: GCA_965368115.1. Taxonomy (GTDB): domain Bacteria; phylum Pseudomonadota; class Gammaproteobacteria; order SZUA-229; family SZUA-229; genus CBDULQ01. The sequence continues at coordinate 13,299 of CBDULQ010000077.1, forward strand.
GCCTATACAGGCGAAAGCCGCGTTGGGAATGGTGCGTGAGTTTGTCGCGTAGACGATGTCGAACTGCCGTTCACGCAACAGGCGCCTTATCAGGCGAATCGCACGCAGGCTGATTTTATGGCGTGGATGACCATCGATGACTTCGATGCCTTCGGCGCGAAAGCGCTCGGCATATTCGCTATCGCCATGGGTGACAATGGTGAGATTGTGGCCGCGCCGGGCCAGGCCGATATAGATTTCTGCTTCGGGACGAATGCTGTTGAACGAGCTGTTCGCCGAGCAGAAGACCAGGATGTTCATTGGCTAACTGTAATCCTGGTAGGATTTTTCTTCGACGATGCTCGAACCCAGATGGAGATTGATTTTTTTCTTGGCTTCGGCGCGCTGGTCGTTGGTGACATAGACACTGCGAGCCAGTTCGATGAAGCGTTCTCCGAAGCGTTTGTTGCGTTCCTCGTCACGAATATCGTCCTCGACATCCCATAATGCTTCGTTGATTTCGGTGAGTTCACGCGTTAGTTGCTCGATAGTGGCGTCACCCGGTACCGAGTCGTTCCAGACCTGTTCCAGCATGGCCAGTTCGGTGGTCACGTTCTTAAGCTTGTCGGCATCCTGTATGCGAGCGGCTTTGATGCGCAGGATGGTGATTTTGTCGAGTAGTTCACCGGGGGATATGGGGATAAGAATGTCTTTCATTGCGCCTGGCTGACCATGGAATATGTCGGGGCTCTAATATAGCGACAGACCGAGCAAAACTCAATAATAGAAGCTTGCCCCTGGCCGGTGGTTTACACCCGAATCACTGATGCCAGCGGGCTCTCGGCGTGTTTTGTGATGTTGCAACGAGGCAATCAATGATACTATTACCGGCACAGAAATAAAGGTGATCTATGTTCGATAATAAATCCATTCTGATTACCGGTGGCACCGGCTCATTCGGCAAACAATACATCAAAACGCTGCTGACACGGTTTAAGCCCCGTAGGTTGATCGTATTTTCGCGTGACGAACTCAAGCAGTTTGAAATGCAGCAGGTGTTCAACCAGCCCTGCATGCGTTATTTCATCGGCGATGTCCGAGACCTTGAGCGCCTGCAGCAGGCAATGAATGGTGTCGACTATGTCATTCATGCGGCTGCCCTGAAACAGGTGCCCGCTGCTGAATACAATCCGACCGAATGTCTGAAAACCAATGTGCATGGTGCAGAAAATGTAATTCGTGCGGCACTGGATAATGATGTGGAAAAGGTCATCGCATTGTCGACCGACAAGGCCGCGAACCCGATCAACCTGTACGGCGCTTCCAAGCTGGCTTCGGATAAACTCTTCGTCGCTGCCAACAACATGGCGGGTGGTCACCGTACTC
>CBDULQ010000078.1:0-14635 GCA_965368115.1 uncultured Gammaproteobacteria bacterium
ATACTGGAGTGCCGAAACAATGTTGGGCCAGACCCGGATCAGAACAGTCGGCAGCAATATGCTGTGGTGGGCGATCGGCTCGTTGAGCGATGCTTGCCGCCGCTCACTATCGGTGATACCTGGTCATATGATACGGCCGAATTGCCCTGGTGGGGTTCGGTGATGAATCCTCCGCATATGGGCATAGTGGCGGATTTTAATAGCGCTCAGGGCGGACTGCACCGGAAACCGCTGGTGGTCGATCACAATGTCGTTGCTTTTGCATCTGAAGGTGAAGAAGTGCTGCTGGTGGACGAGATGTACAAGCTTGTGCGCAAGAGTGATGGTAAAGAGCTTACCGCGCCTTCTATTCTCGAGATGCGTAAGGCCTATATCGCATCCTGATAATACGGATGAAGTCGCTTTCAAACCCGGCTGACAATTGGTCAGTCGGGTTTGAATGAACTTGCTTCTTTAACTTGAGGGCCTGGTCTGAAACGGCGGTCGATCATTTTGTGGAAGCAGGTGTTTCAATGCATCAGCCCGAGCATCAGGCGACGTCTTCCAGCTCGAAACGGTTTGTTTTTATGTCCCAGTCGTGGTCATCGATGGTGAGTACGAGACACGAGGGGCCGCCACGGGTCCGGGTGTGCCCGGCAGCGCCCGGATTTACGACCCAGGGTTGTTCGCTGTCGTCCACGACCATGCTGTGGGTATGACCGTACACGATCACCCGTGCATTCTGGTGGCTGTGACGCAGCGAAGCGTGGTCCGGAGTATGCATGCCGTGGCGATGGCCATGTTCTATGGCGATTTTGCCGCCGGGCAGGTCGATTTCGGTCTGTGCGGGCAGTTGCTGAACCACGTGGGTCTGTTCCACGGGCCATAAACCGGGCGCATCGTTGTTGCCGGCTACGGCGACCACGTCTCCGCAGATAGCCTGCAATTGCTCCAGTACATGGGCGCCGCAGATATCACCCGCATGGATGACCTTGTCGCAGCTTTTGACGATATTGATGATGTTGTCGTCGATCACGCCATGGGTATCGGAGATGATGGCGACACGAAGAGACTGTTCTCTGGGGGGCATTGCTCGGTCCTGCGTTAAAGTGATCGCATAAGCGATGTACTGCTTATGCGATCCAACCACGTTTCCTACACCTGAAGTGTAGCCTTCTGCTGGGTATTAGAAATCACTCATAGAGGTGAATCAATCTTTTTTCGCCTCTTTCTGTAGATTTTCGGACTCTTCTTCCACCTCGGCCTTGTAGGCCATATAGGGATCTTTGGCTTTGGCCATTTCCGCTTCCAGCTTGCGGCGTAGCTCGATGACCTCCTTGCGCTCCTCGACACGTTTTTCCAGCGTGCCGTCGAAGAGTGGCAGGGTGACTTCGTTGAACAGCACCTGGCGCAGCAGCTGGAAGCCGAAATGCATCAGGGCGACGTCATCCGCTTCCAGCGTATCGTAAATATCCTGGGGCAGGTCATAGGTGCGCTTGAAGTTATCGCTCAGTACGAAGCGGCGGAAGCGGTCCATATCGTAATTGGCCATAAAGAACAGCTGCAGGCTCATCTCCGGCGGTTTGCCCACGCCGGGGCCCATGGATTTTTTCTTCAGGATGAGCTGGAAGAATTCCTTGTTGAAACCATCGTAATCCTCCAGGCCCTGTTCGTTGCGGTAATCCTGGATTTTGATGGGGCGGTCTTCTTCGTGGCCCTTGCAGTGTTCTTCCTGCACCAGCACGAAATGCTGGGTTTCGTGGGCCTGTTCGGCATTTTTCATCGCCAGGTTGCCCAGTGGGTAATAGCGGCACGAGGTCGGACGGTCTTCGTAAATGGTGCAGCCTTCGCCTTCTTTCATGAACAGGCAGGCGCCGTCTTCCGTGGTGCGGAATTTCACGCCGGGCAGTCCGTCTGCGTCCATCTGGAAGGGCACGGTGTACTGCTTCAGGAACTGCTCCGAGGTCTGGCCGGTGCGCTGCTTGAGGCGGATGATGTCATAAGGGGTCAGGGTAATGTCGGCGTGTTTACAGCAGGCATTGAAACAGGAAATGCCCTTATGGCAACGGAAATTGATGGTGGTGTCCGGCGTCAGTATGGTCGGCATCACGTTACTTTTTTCGGGTAAATCGAAATTGAAATTGAATTTGTCGTTACTCATGGGATTTACTCCGAGTCGAATACTTCAGTTTAAGCCGGGCTATTATACCGGGCTTCATCGCTCAATACCGCTCATATCGGGTCATTTACAGGCATATCAAGCGCATTACCACGATTCTACTATGGTTTTTCTGCCATAGGATGATGTGCATGGATGCACGAAATTTGGGATTGCAGGAGCATAATCCCAATGATGTGCATGGATGCACAAATATTGGGGTTGCAGGGAGCAAAACCCCAATGAAAAAAACCGGGCATCTTGCGATGCCCGGTTCTTAAGTTGCAAATAACCGCGAGGATTACTTGAACAGTTTTGCTTTGTCCACCAGATCAACGTGAGCACGCTTGAAGCAGGTCCACTTCTTGGTGTCTTTGTCGTAGATGGAGTTCACGAAGCACTTCCAGTTTTCTTCATCAACGAAGTTCTTGTCAGTACGGTAGTAGAAACCGGGGTAACGAGATTCTTCGCGGAACTGAATGTGTTTCATGTGAGCTTCAGCAGTCAGGATGCGGTGATAGTTTTCCCATGCACGAAGCAGTTCATGCAGGTCTTTCGCACGCATCTTCTGAGCGTCTTCTTTCAGCATTTCCAGCTTGTCTTCAGCTACTGCAAGCATGTGCTCGTTAGTAGTGTAGTAAGTGGCAACACCGGCAACGTACTCGTCCATGATTTTCTGTAAACGGAACTGCAGCATCTTGGGAGTGATGTAGTTCGGGTTTACGTCGATCGCAGTTGAGTAGTCCTTGAACTCCAGGTAAGTCTTAACAGGCTGGTAGATTTCATCAACCAGAGTCTGAGTGTCAGTGTCCAGCTCAGGCGTCCAGTCCTTGTTATCCATGACGAATTTAACCATGGCTTTGGCAGCCAGACGGCCTTCGGCATGTGAACCGGAAGAGAACTTGTGACCGGAAGCACCCACACCGTCGCCTGCAGTGAACAGACCTTTAACGGTAGTCATACCACGGTAGCCCCAGTTCCAGCCTTTCGGCAGGTGATCGGGTACACCGTCCAGTGCTTCGTCAGTCGGTGCACCAACGTCTTCCGGACCGGAAGCCCAGATGCCGCAGCAACCGGAGTGAGAACCCAGCAGGTACGGTTCGGTCGGCATCAGCTCGGAGTTTTTCTTCTCAGGCTCGATGTTTTCACCTACCCAGATACCGCACTGGCCCACACACATGTCCAGGAAGTCTTCCCAGGCTTCGGCTTCCAGATGCTTAACTTCGCGAGGTGACAGAGTTTCGCGCAGGTTAGCCAGCGCAGTCACGGTGTCCATGTAGATCGGACCGCGACCTTCTTTCATCTCTTTCAGCATCAGGTGGTTACGCAGGCAGGAAGCAGGTACAGCGGCTTTACCGTATGGAGGATAGTCATCCAGCATGTCGGCGTTGCGAACCATGTAGTTTTCGCCATAGGCGTTAGTGGCTTTTGCTTTGAACAGCAGGAACCATGCACCTACAGGACCGTAACCGTCTTTGAAACGAGTCGGTACGAAGCGATTTTCCATCATGGTCAGCTCAGCGCCGGCTTCAGCAGCCATGGCGTAAGTTGAACCGGCGTTCCATACGGGGTACCAGGCACGACCAGTACCTTCACCCACGGAGCGAGGACGGAAGATGTTTACACAGCCACCAGCGGCCAGCAGACAGGCCTTGAACTTGTAAACAACCACTTTGTTTTCACGTACGGAGAAACCAACGGCACCGGCGATGCGATTCTTGTCGTTCTTGTCGTTAACCAGCTTAACAATAAAGATACGCTCTTCGATGCGGTCCATACCCAGTGCTTTCTTCGCAGCTTCAGCCACGATCCACTTGTAGGACTCACCGTTGATCATGATCTGCCACTTACCGGAACGTACCGGCTTGCCGCCGTCTTTCAGCGGGGTCAGGCCTTTGGAGCCGTCGTGACGCTCACCGTTTTCGTCAGTCTTCCAGATGGGCAGACCCCATTCTTCGAACAGATGTACGGATTCGTCAACGTGGCGGCCCAGGTCGTAGGCCAGATCGTCACGGGTGATACCCATCAGGTCGTTGGAGACCATGCGGGCGTAGTCAGCAGGATCCTGCTCGGTACCGATGTAGGTGTTGATCGCAGACAGACCCTGGGCTACCGCACCAGAACGGTCCATCGCCGCTTTATCAACCAGTTTAACCTTGATATCAGTGCCTTCGATCCAGCGCATGATTTCGAAACCAGCGCCGCAGCAGGCCATGCCGCCGCCGATCAGAAGAATGTCTACTTCTTCTTCGACGACTGTAGGATTTCCAAAAGTACCTTCAGACATTTTTTCTACCTCAATTCTCTCTAGTGTTTATTATCGATCTTACAGCTTGATCAGTTCGCTGCGGTCGCCTTCGCGGTAGCCGTTCTGCTCGTTATGGTTGAAGAAACCATTGTCGCCAATCTTGCTCATGTCAGCGGCAGGTTTGCCGGCATAAGGATCGATAGAGCCTTCAGGAGTGGTACGGATGGGGAACTTGAAGCGTTTCATGTTGCCGTTGCGGAACTTGATGGTCCACATGATGGAGTCAGTACCGCGCAGAGGCTGAACAGAACCGCCCAGTGGCACAACGTCGGCGTAGTGACGCGCTTCGATGGCGTTTTGCGGGCAGATCTTAACGCAGGAATAACATTCCCAGCACTGCTCAGGTTCCTGGTTGTATGACTTCATAGCGTGACCGGTGTCGGAACCGTCCTTATCAAGCTTCATCAAGTCATGAGGGCAGATGTACATGCAAGCGGTCTTGTCCTGACCTTTGCAGCCATCACATTTCTCGGTACGTACGAAAGTAGGCATTCGTAGCTCCTTTGCTGGTTAATTGTAAGACTTACATTTTTGCAAACTTAAAATGACTTTTAGAGCTTGCGAATTTGTTATGGCCGGAGAGGGCCTCCCCATTTGAATCCCATGGCTGGCTGTCCGGCCAGAATTCTGCAGGAACGTCCGTTTAACCGGAGGTCAGCGCTTTTGTTATTGTTCTGAAAATAACCACTGATTAAACAACTCGAGACAGGGTAACGAATTGTATTCCGGTGCACGGTACCCTTAATTAGGCTTGTGAACATTAATCGCTTGAAGGCAAAAACACAAACACAATTATCTTTATCCGTATAAGAAAAATTTATTTATTTTAGAGGTCAAACTTGTTGCCGAAAAAGTGCTCAATAAGCGTCTAACAAACAATAACTTAGCAAATTGAATAAAGAGTTTAAAAGTATAATAAAATACTAATATATAAACGCTAAATAACATCGATTCTCGTTTGAAAAATACACGGATTACGGGTTTGTTGATTGTCGTCAAAATGGAAAAAATCGAGCAAATTTTTCGATCATAAAACGAGTCTGATTGCATACGACATAGATCAATAAAAAATGGTTTTAACCGGTTTCCGTTAAAACCGTATTTCATTCAGTATTCACCGATCTGTATTTTATCAATTGCTAATATACTCGCAGTGAGAGTCGATTTGTGTAACACCGAATCGAAATAAATTATTCGGGAATAAAACCCTTGTATTTGACCTGTTGCAGGGCAGGCGTCATGTTATGGCCTGCCGCCGCACAGGATAATGACAATGACAGAACAGAAAGCAGTGCGTGAAATTCGCATCAGCCCGATCGTGCCATCAGAATCGGTGCTGGTTGCCACCGCCCGAGGTATGCGACCGCGCAAGGAAGAAGAAAAAGCACCCCGCGATACGCGTGCCCATGTCGAGACCTGCCCGTTCTGCAAGGGTAATGAAGACAAAACGCCACCCACCATCCAGAGTTATCCCGACGAAGCAAACTGGGAAGTGCGTATCGTCGAGAACCTGTTTCCGGTACTCGGCGATGATCGTCAGGACAGCAGTTTGAATTTCGGCCTGCAACAGGTGATCGAGGGTTATGGCCGCCATGAGGTCATCATCGATCATCACCAGCACGGTATCGGTGTATTCGAAATGTCGATCGAGCATCTGGCACTGTTATTCGGCGCCTACCGTGATCGCATGGAAAAACTCTACGCCTCGGATGAGCGTCTCAAGTACGTGCTGGTGTTCAAGAACTTCGGGCCCGCGGCCGGCGCCAGTATTCCCCACACCCACAGTCAGATCATCGCGACGCCGGTAGTACCGGAAAATGTCATCAACGAACTGGAACACAGCCGCCGCTATCACCGCAAGCACAACCAGTGCGTGTTCTGTGCACTGATCGATGAAGCACTCACCTTCGAAGCGACCATCTACGATCGCCAGTCCGGCGAAGTACGGCGCAAGATCAACGTCGGCCAGTATGTGGTGGAGCGGGGCGAAAAATTCATCGCCATCAAGCCGTTCGCCAGCCGCTACGAGTGGGAAGTACATATTCTGCCGCTCGAGCATCAGAGCGATTTCGTGCAGGTGACGGAAGACGATCTACAGGATCTGGCGCGAGTGGTAAAACGTACCATGCAGCGTCTGGACAAGGTGGTTGGTGGCGTGCAGTACAACTACTTCCTGCATACCCGCCCGAGTGGCGAGCAGTATTCCGACTGTGGCGATTCCTATCACTGGCACCTGGAAATCTGCCCGCGTACCTCGATCCCCACCGGTTTCGAACTGGGCAGCGGTCTGTTCGTCAGCACCATTTCACCGGAAGACGCGGCCCAGCGTCTGCGCGAGGCCGAGCTCGACTGAGCGCGGTACCCGCCAGGAAGGGCGGCTTCGCCGCTTTCTGCTAAATCTCCACACGGTTGTCATCACCACGGCTGACCGCGTTCACTGCAGCGTGGGCAGTTTTATGCTGAATCGTCATATCGTTTTGCCAGATCGTCATCGAGTGTATTCGCAGTTCTATCCGTCCGAGTTTTTGTTTAAGCTAATAATAAGAATTATTCTCAACAAGAGAAAGCTTATCCAGCCAACACACGGAACAGAATGATGAATGACACGGTAACCCTGTCTACGACGGCGGCCTCGGCGGAGTCCGCTGGTGGCCTGATCGAACACGCTAGCGAATTATTACAGGTCGGCGGCCCGGTGGTGATGATTCTGGTCGCCATGTCGGTGGTGGCGTTCGCGCTATTGCTGCTAAAACTCATGCAATTTCGCCAGGTGCGTCTGGCGCAGCGTAAACCGGCGGCCCAGGCCATGCAACTGTGGGACGCGGGTCAGAAGGAAGCGGCGCTGGCCTGTGCCGCCGCCAGCCCGAATCCGGTGGCTCAGGTTCTGGCGCGCGCCATGCGTGGGATGCAACGTGGTTTGCCGGAGATGGTGATTCGCGAGGAAGTGCTGCGTTATGGCAGCGATGTACTGTTTCAGCTCCGCCGCGGGTTGCGGCCGCTGGAAGTCATCGGCTCACTGGCGCCGTTGCTGGGTCTGCTGGGAACCGTACTGGGCATGATCAAGGCGTTCCAGCAACTGGAAGCCGCAGGCAATAAGGTGAACCCGGCGATCCTTTCCGGTGGCATCTGGGAAGCGCTGCTAACGACCGCGGTCGGCCTGATTGTCGCGATACCCGTGGTGGCTCTGCTCAACTGGCTGGAACGCCGTATCGACCACCTGGCTCACGACATGGATAACCAGGTGACCCGCCTGTTTACCGAAGACCTCACTGCAGCCGTATCCGGCCCTGCGGTCGAAATGCCGGCATCGCAACGGAAGAACTATGCTCAACACGCCGACTTACAGCCTGCCGAAGCTCACGTCTAAACCTGTCCGGCGTCGAACACTGATCAGCCTGACACCGTTAATCGACGTCGTGTTCATTCTGCTGGTGTTTTTCATGCTGGCGTCGAGTTTTCTCGACTGGCAGGCAATCCCGTTGCAGGTCGGTGACAGCGACAATGCCACGGCTGCGACGGAGCCGCGGACGCTGATGCTGAGTCTCGATCAGGGTCAAATGAAAATCGACGGTCAGCCGGTTTCCCTGCCCCATGCATTGAATCGGGCCCGGGATTTTCTGGCCGCCGATCCTCAACACAGCCTGCTGATCCGGCCGCTGGGAGACACTTCGTTGCAGGTGGTGGTGAAGCTGCTTGATCGATTGCAGGCCGAGCGACTGAACCGGCTGACGCTGGTTCGTGACCGTCAGTGGCGATCTTCCGATGTCGCCGAGTAAATGACATGCATTTTGAAGATCGCCGCCCCGATGCCAGTGAAGAGCGTATCCTGCCACTGATCAATGTGGTTTTTCTGCTGCTGATTTTTTTCATGATCGCCGGCAGTCTCAGCGCGGCCGATCCGTTTGCGGTCGAGCCGCCCCAATCGAGCCGTCACGCCGAGGTCGATGCGCAGGATTTACAGATCCTCATCGATGCCGAAGGGCGCCTGGCCCTGGATGGCGAACCGCTGGCGGAAACCGCGATGCTGGCGCAAATCAACAATCATCTGGCCGATGAGCCGCGCCGGGGAATTCGTCTTAAGGCCGATGCCCGGATCGAGGCTAATCGCCTGGTTATATTACTGGAGAAACTGCAGCAGGCCGGTGTCAGCAACCTGTACCTGCAAACCATTGAGGATGAGGGTTGATGCCGCGGTTGTCTTTGTGGCAGAAACTGCTCGCCTTGCTGGTGGCGGTCGGTTTGCATATGGCACTGGCGGTTGCCGTATTCTGGCAGGCGCAGGTACAACCCCGGGGCATGGCACAGCAGGCGGGTGGGCACGGTTTCCAGGTCGCGCTGGGTCCGGCGGGTGGTGCGCCCGGTGGCACGGCGGCACCACATGTCGAGACTGCACAGCCAAAGTCGGTGGAGGCGCCCAGGCCCGGGCCCGAACCTGAGAAGATGCCGCCCAACCCCAAAGAGATCCATAGTGAGCGAGGCGTTGTACAACCGAAATCCCGGGTTGTGCAGAAATCAGCGCCGCAGCGCACGGAAGCCGAGCCGCTTGAAAACACCTCCGCCAGTGTTGCGGGTGCCGGCGGAAAATCCGGCACCCGGGATCAGGCGGGCACCGGTCATGCGCAGGCCGATGACACGACGGGTGGTGGGGTCCCCGGCACGGTTCGGGACTATGTCGCGATGCTGCAAGCCTGGCTCGAGCAACACAAGGAATACCCGCGACGGGCGCAACGCCGACGCCAGCAGGGAACTGCGTTGCTGTATTTTGTGATGAATCGCGACGGCGAGGTGGTTCGTTTTCGGCTGGAACGGAGCAGCGGATACCGCTTGCTGGATCAGGCGGTGGTGGACATGATCGAGCGCGCCCAGCCATTACCGGTGATGCCCGAGGGCATGGCGCGACAGCAACTGGAATTGCGCGTGCCGGTGCAGTTTTATTTGCGCTAGCGTATCAGGCTGTGTGGCCAGAGTGGTTTTCCTCAACAAAAAAAGCCCGGACAAGCCGGGCTTTTTTGTGATCAACCAGGGTGCGCCTAGTTCAGCGGGCAACCCTGTTCGTTGAAGTTGACCAGCGCATCCTTGGTATCCTGGAAGTCGCTGTTGTCGATGGCCATTTGTACCGAAGACACAATCTGTGCAGTGCTCAGGTCATAGCTGACGTCGCCGTTGGCGGCATTCAGATAGCCGGCGACCGAATGACGGGCCAGTGCATTGACCTGACCGCCCTGGGCTGCCAGCGCCTGGGCCAGTGTGGGATCGGTGACCAGGCCGACTTTCTTGATGCGTACGGTAATGATGCGATCGAAAATCGACGAATATGTCATATCCGGAGTGATGCCGGCGGGCCAGGAATCGAAATGGTGATCCTGTTTCCAGTAACCCGGAGTACAACCCTGGCCACCCATATCCTGCTGGGGTTCGCAGCGGACCCAGGCGTCGTCACTGGCGCTCAGGAATATATCGGTTTCCGTGTCGCTGGCCGTGGTGGTTACGGTGGCGGTGTTCATCACCGATCCTTCATAATTCTTGCAGATATCAGGCGCGTCGATCGTATAGCTGAATGACAGGTTGTCAGCAGCAACAATGAAATTGGGCATCGGCTGGTACAACTGCAGAACATCATCCGAAATCAGAATGTCGTTGAGGAAATAACCATAGTCGGTGTAACAGGCTGTGGTCGTGAAACGGTAGGTCGCACCACCGGAAATGGATACCGCATCCGCTTCGGTATTCGCATCAAACCAGGTGATACCGCCATCGGGGCTGACTTCTTTCTTAAAATCGATACAGGGATGAAAGGCGTGGGCCAGACCGGGTAGGCCAAGGGTGCCGATCAGGGTGATCACGGCAAGTAACTGCCGAGCATAAGCTTGAAATTTCATGACTAACGACTCCGATTAACATTTTTAAAGGGGCTTCCTGCCGAGCAGGCTTCTTGTTGTCCGCTCGAACCCGACCGATCCGTGCATGCGTCCTGTGTGAACCAGCTCACAGATTCGGTTGTGGCGTTAACTTAGCAATAGAAGCCGCGTTCTACATCACCCGTGTAGGTGAAATTCCCAGTTATCGGGTGAGCGGTGGCCTAGATGTCTTTGGAGGTGGGTACGAAAGCGACTTCGTCGCCGTGTTCCAGGCGGGTGAAGGTTTCCGCAAACTGCTTGTGGACGGTGATTTGCACGGCACCGGGTTCGGCGAAGAATTTCTTCCAGCCTTCGCCGCGCCGGGACAGCATCTGCATCAGGCCGGCCACGTCTTCGATGTGTGGCGGCAGATCCAGTTCTTCCTGTTCCTGCTTGCTGACGGCCAGCAGGTTGGTCATGAAATAGCGCAGGCTGATGTGGGCCTTTTCCGGTCGCTCGCCGGCGTGGCGTTTGAGGCCATGTTTTTCGACGGCATCGAGATATTTCTGCCAGTAGTCATCCTGATTGGCGCCCAGCTCGTACAGTGTTTCCCAGGAAAAAATACCCGAGTCGTAACCATCGTCGAAATAAAAGCGCAAGGCATAATTGCCCTGGGGTTCGATGTTGGTGATGTTGACCTCGGCCTTGCCTGCCACCGGTTTGTCTGCGGTTTCGATTTCCGCTGAGCGGGCATGGGTGCGTAGATATTCGGCAGGTAACTTGAAGGTTTCACCCGTATTGAAGGTGATTTCCAGTAATCGCGATTTCTGGTGCAGTTTGATTTCGGTGGGCGTGTGTTTGTCGGTCATGGTGTTAACGACGTTGTAAGCGATGATTCAACAGGCGGGCAAGTATAACGGGAATTGCGCGGCTATAAAACGTTGTGTGTTTAAGGTGATGGGCAGGAAAAGCCGGACAGGCGTGCCCTGTCCGGCTTGTAGCTTACAGAATGGGAATGATCAGCAGAGCCACGATGTTCATGATCTTGATCAGCGGATTGACCGCCGGACCGGCCGTATCCTTGTAGGGGTCGCCCACCGTGTCACCGGTGACCGCCGCCTTGTGCGCATCCGAACCCTTGCCGCCGAAGTTGCCGTCCTCGATGTATTTCTTGGCGTTGTCCCAGGCGCCGCCACCGGTGGTCATGGAAATGGCCACGAACAGGCCGGTGATGATGGTGCCGATGAGCAGACCGCCCAGTGCTTCCTTACCCAGCAACAGGCCGACGATGACCGGTACCAGTACCGGTAACAACGATGGAATCATCATCTCCTTGATGGCCGCTTTGGTCAGCATATCCACGGCGCGGGAATAATCCGGCTTCTGGGTGCGATCCATGATGCCGGGCATCTCCTTGAACTGGCGACGCACCTCGTTGACGATACCGCCGGCGGCACGACCCACCGCTTCCATGGCCATGGCGCCGAACAGGTAGGGCACCAGACCGCCGATGAACAGGCCGATGATGACGTCTGGGTTGGACAGTTTAAATACCACGTTACCGCCCAGGTTGTGGGTGTAATCGGCGAACAGCACCAGTGTCGCCAGACCGGCGGAGCCGATCGCGTAACCCTTGGTCACCGCCTTGGTGGTGTTGCCCACCGCATCCAGCGGGTCGGTGATGTTGCGGATTTCATCCGGCAGTTCCGCCATTTCGGCAATGCCGCCGGCGTTGTCGGTGATCGGGCCATAGGCATCCAGTGCCACGATCATACCGGTCATCGACAACATGGAAGTGGCGGCGATGGCAATGCCGAACAGGCCGGCCAGCTCATAGGAGCCCCAGATGGATGCGCAGACCGCAAGCACCGGCAGGGCGGTGGATTTCATCGATACACCCAGACCGGCGATGACGTTGGTGCCGTCACCGGTGGTGGAGGCCTCGGCAATGTGGCGCACCGGTTTGTATTCGGTGGCGGTGTAATACTCGGTGATTACCACCATCGCCGCGGTCAGTGCCAGACCGATCAGTGAGCTGTAGAACACGGCATTCGAGCTGATCAGTTCGCCGCCGATCATCACGCCGTCGCCCAGCATCTGTGGCGTAATGAAATAGAACGCGATGGCTGCCAGCACGCCCGACACGATTACGCCGAGATAGAGTGCGTTCATGATCTTGCCGCCTTCACGCACCTTGACGAAAAAAGTGCCGATGATGGATGCGATGATGGAAGCGCCGCCCAGCACCAGCGGATACATGATGGCGTTTTCGGTGTTGTCACCGGTCACCAGCAGTCCGCCCAGCAACATGGTGGCGATGATGGTGACTGCGTAAGTCTCGAACAGGTCGGCGGCCATGCCGGCACAGTCGCCGACGTTATCGCCCACGTTATCGGCGATCACCGCGGGATTGCGCGGATCGTCTTCCGGGATACCGGCTTCGACTTTACCGACGATGTCTGCGCCCACATCCGCACCCTTGGTGAAGATGCCGCCGCCGAGTCGCGCGAATATGGAAATTAACGAACCACCGAAGGCCATGCCGACCAGCGCATGCAGCGGGTCGCCGTAACCGGTTTGCAGCAGAATCATGTAATAGCCGGCAACACCGAGCAGGCCCAAACCGACCACCAGCATGCCGGTGATGGCGCCACCGCGAAATGCCACCTGGAAGGCGGCGTTCATGCCGTCATGGGCGGCCTGTGCGGTGCGCACATTGGCGCGTACGGAGACGTTCATGCCGATGGCGCCGGCGACGCCGGAAAAAATCGCGCCAATGGCGAAACCGATGGCGGTTGCCCAGTGCAGACCAAAGCCCATCACCAGAAACAGAATCACCCCGACAATGGCAATCGTCGTATATTGACGTTTGAGATAGGCAATCGCGCCTTCGTGAACCGCACCGGCGATGCGTTGCATCTCGTCGTTGCCTGCAGGCTTCGAGGTGACGCTGAAGATGGAAATGATGCCGTAAGCGATGCCCGCCAGGGCACACACCAGGGCAATGGTGAGACCAGACATGTTAAAACCCCCTATGTTTTATTTTTAAAAACCACTTGAAATTATTGATCCCCAACACGCGTTAATGTTGTGGTGCGTTTTCGTTCTGGTGGTTCAAGTGAGGGTGTTTTCGATCTCAGTCTTTCGGGTATCCAAACACCCGCGCCCACTATAAAACTTTCCGTGCAGAAACAGGCTTGATACACATCAAACAGTAAAAAATAAAACCGACTGTACTGCTGGGTATTTGCCAGACTAAAAAAATTTTAGGCGTGAATAAAAAGAAACAATGAACAAAGTCGTCCGGAGATTGTTCATGGTTTCGTCGTGCAGAAAGTGACATAACACCGTGTTTTATTATTGTCTGGTGTGCCGCGTAACAATCCGCACCCTGCGCGCATGATTTATTTTTTGTACATGCTTTCGAATTTCATCCCCACTTCGAAATCCCAGACCTCATTGAGTTTGAATTCCCGAATCAGATCGTCCACGGCCTGCTGGCCGTGATCACGATCGATTTCGCCGAGAATCATTTTCACAGCATTACGGTTGTAACCGCTGCCTAATGAGACATGGGTTGCCAGCAATTCGCGCGCTTTATCTAAAGTCATACATTGATACGTCTAATCAAAAACGGAGAGCAGAGCTCTCCGTTTCGGTTTACATCTTATACCTTGAACTCGGCCAGCTTCTTTGCCACCGATTGTAACTTCAGTGTCACATAACGTGGCATGCCGTTGTCGTCGTACGGCGGATAGGCTTCGCCCTTGATCAGTGGATACAGGTATTCCTTACAACCGGCGGTGATGCCGAAGCCATCATCGGTGATGAATTCCATGGGCATCATTTTTTCCACGTTGGCCACTTCGGACAAGGGTGCCTGACCGATTTCCCATTTGTAAGGGTTGCTGGATTTGCGATCGACGGTAGGCATGATGGAGTTGTGACCCTGCAGTGCAAACTCAACCGCTTTCGCGCCCAGTGCATAAGCCTGTTCCACATCGGATTCGGAAGCCAGGTGGCGCGCTGCGCGTTGCAGGTAGTCGGCCACGGCCCAGTGGAATTTATAACCCAGGGCTTCTTTGATCATATTGGCGACAACCGGTGCGGCACCGCCCAGTTGTGCGTGACCGAATGAATCGCGAGTACCCTGTTCGGCGAGGAACCTGCCATCCGGCCAGTGGGTGCCTTCGGAAACCACGATGGTGCAGAAACCGTGTTCTTCGACTTTGCCTTTAACGGTTGCCATGAACTTGTCCTGATCGAATTCCACTTCCGGGAACAGCACGACCACGGGAATGCCGTAGTCTTCGATCAGACCACCGGCTGCAGCAATCCAGCCTGCGTGACGAC
>CBDULQ010000079.1:0-14486 GCA_965368115.1 uncultured Gammaproteobacteria bacterium
GAATACAGATCGCACCTGCAACGGCGCGATCACCATCGTAGGCCAGAATGGCCAGCAGTTTATGGGCTATGGCCTTGAAGAACTCAACCGATAGTGTGGCAGTGCCGTATTTTTTCATGAAAGTGATGTTGTAAAAATTATAGACATCACGCCACTGCTGTTCGTCGAGATCACTACCGATACAGGTCTCGATACGAATGCCGGCTTCCTGTACCTTGCGGCGCTCGCGTTTGATGTTCTTACGTTTCTTGGAGCTCAGTGCGGCAAGAAAATCATCGAAGTTTCGATAGTTCTGATTGTGCCAGTGAAACTGGTAGTCGAAGCGTTGCAGCAGTCCACAGTCCAGTTCGACATCGTGATCGGATTTGCGGTTGAACAACCAGTGCACCGATGACAGATTATTTTTCTCTGCAACTGCGATGGCAAACTCCACCAGGGCTTTTTTGATCTGTGGGTCGTCGTTTTTTGCCAGCAGTCGTGGGCCGGTAATCGGCGAATAGGGTACAGCGATCACCAGTTTGGGATAGTAGCTTAACTGTGCCCGTTTGTAGGCGTCGGCCCAGGCCCAGTCGAATACGAACTCACCGTAAGAATTGGTTTTGGAATAGGCCGGCGCCGCGCCGATCAGTTCATCGTCGTCGCTGTAGATCAGAAGATAATGCGGCTGCCAGCCATAGGGTTGCAGACAGTGCCCGGTTTCCAGGGCAAGCAAAAAATCGTGCTCTACGAAAGGATTGGAGGTACCGGCCAGTGCATTCCATGCACCGGCCGGTATATCAGTGAGACTGTTGGCTGTCGCCAGTTTCATGCATCAGCCGATTCAGCCGTTCTGTTCCAGCTCGTCGAGGTATTTTTCCGCGTCCAGGGCGGCCATACAACCGGCGCCGGCGGAGGTGACCGCCTGCTTGTACACCTGGTCGGCGACGTCGCCGGCGGCGAAGATGCCGGGAATACTGGTCTGGGTGGCGTTGCCTTTCAGACCGCTCTGCACCTTGAGGTAACCATTATCCATGTCGAGCTGACCTTCGAAGATACTGGTGTTCGGTGAGTGGCCGATGGCGATGAACACGCCGGCCAGATCCAGTTCTTTGGTGCTGTCATCCTGGGTGCTCTTGATGCGAATACCGGTGACGCCGGAATTGTCGCCAAGCACTTCGTCGAGTACGTGATTCCATTCGATGGTGACGTTGCCGTTTTCGGCGCGCTCGATGAGTCGATCAGAGAGAATTTTTTCGGAACGGAACTGATCGCGACGATGCACCACGGTGACATGGTCGGCAATATTGGCCAGGTACAGCGCTTCTTCGACGGCGGTGTTGCCGCCGCCGATCACGGCGACTTTCTGGCCGCGATAGAAGAAACCGTCGCAGGTTGCACAGGCGGACACGCCCTTGCCCTTGAAGGCTTCTTCCGATGCCATACCCAGGTATTTGGCGCTGGCGCCGGTGGCGATGATCAGTGCGTCGCAGGTGTACTCGCCGGAATCACCGGTCAGGCGGAACGGGCGCTCATCCAGTTTGGCGGTATGAATATGATCGAAAATGATTTCGGTACCGAAACGTTCGGCATGGCGTTTCATGCGCTCCATCAGCTCCGGACCCTGAACGCCTTCGTCGTCGCCGGGCCAGTTGTCCACGTCAGTGGTGGTGGTCAGCTGGCCACCCATTTCCAGACCGGTAATGATCACCGGGTTCAGGTTGGCACGCGCGCCATAGACGGCGGCGGAATAACCGGCGGGACCGGATCCCAGAATTAACAAACGACAATGCTTGACGTCGCCCATAGATGTTCTCCCAAAAAATCTGCTAGCGTGTAACTTTATGTATGTTCAGGACTATACAATTTAGTGTGCGTATCTTATCAAAAGATTAACCGCTCATAGGCATTGATTTGCAATGGTCATGAATCGGTAATGACCTCAATAAAAACAAACTCAAGGGTGAAACATGAAAATCGGTGTGCCACGTGAAATCAAGATTGCAGAAGGTCGTGTCGGACTGATTCCCGAAGCCTGCCGGGAACTGGTCCATGCCGGGCATGAGGTTGCGGTCGAACAGGGTGCAGGGCAACTGAGCGGTTACACGGATGAGGACTACCGGGCGGCCGGTGTGCGCATCCTGCCCGATGCGGCGGCGCTGTATGGGGCTGCGGAACTGGTGGTCAAGGTCAAGGAGCCGGTGGCCGGTGATCTGCAGCATCTGCGGGCCGACCAGCTTCTGTTCTGTTTTCTGCACCTGGCGGCCGACCCGGAACTGACTCGGCAGCTGTGTGATATCGGCCTGACCGCAGTAGCCTTCGAAACCGTGACCGATGCGGCCGGTGGTTTGCCCCTGCTGGCGCCGATGAGCGATATTGCCGGGCGCCTTTCGGTGCAGATCGGCGCCAATCTGCTGCACCAGTACCAGGGCGGTCGCGGCGTGCTGATGGGTGGCATGGCGATGACCGAGCGCGGGCACGTGGTGGTGCTGGGTGCCGGACATGCGGGTGGTGCAGCGGCGAGAATGGCGGCGGACATGGGGGCCCGGGTTACCGTATTCGATAAAAATGCCGAGCGTTTGCGCGCCATGCATTTGTCGGCTGCGAATATCGAAGCACGTTATGCCCACCAACTGGCCATCGACAGTGCGATCCGAGAAGCGGATCTGCTGGTGGGGGCGGTGCTGCTGCCCGGGGCTCATGCGCCCCGGCTGGTGACTCGCGAGCAGGTGCAGGGTATGTTGCCGGGCAGTGTCATCGTGGATATCGCGGTGGACCAGGGCGGCTGTATCGAAACCATCCATCCGACCAACTACCTGGAGCAGACCTATATCGAACATGGTGTGGTGCATTTCGGCGTCACCAATATGCCCGGCGCAGTACCGCGTACCGCCTCCCAGGCCCTGTCGGCGGTGATTACACCCTATGTGCAGAAACTCACCGCGGCCAACTGGCGAGACGATCCCGGGCTGGCGGACGGCGTCAATGTGGCACAGGGTGATGTGGTTCTCGCCGCCATCCGCCAATAGCCATGCTTTTGCCAAATGACATGGGGTATAATGCGCCGATGATAAAAAAATGCTCAGGGATCAAGTAATTGGCTCAAGCTCGCCGTACAGCTGAATCCACCCGTCTTTCCGGTTTAACCATCCATATCGGCCGCGGCATCAGGGAGGCCGCGCTGTTTGTGCTGCTTGCAGTGGCGCTGTTTCTGCTCACCGCGCTGGTCACCTACCATGCCCAGGACCCGGGCTGGTCGCACACCGGGCCCCGCGAGCAGATCCACAACCTGGCCGGCGTGGTCGGTGCCTGGGTGGCCGACGTGCTGTTTTCCCTGTTCGGTTACCTGTCTTATCTGTTTCCCATCATGATCGCCTTCAGCGGCTGGCTGGTGCTGCGCGGCAGCCGTAGCGACGGCGAATTCGACCTGCGGATCCTGGCGATCCGCTGGACCGGTTTCTTCATGACCCTGGCCACCGGTTGCGCCCTGGCCAGTCTGCACTTTGTGATTGCTCCGGATAGCCTGCCGCTGGACGGCGGCGGTATTCTCGGTCGCGGACTCGGCGATGCCCTGGCCGGCGTGCTCGGTCTGCTGGGTTCGACCCTGTTGCTGCTGTCGGTCTTCCTGGCCGGCATTACCCTGTTCACCGGCCTGTCCTGGCTGGGCGTGATGGACATGATCGGCTCCGGCGTGCTGCGTGCCTACGAATGGGCCTACGCCCGAGTGCAGCAGGCCATCGAATACCGCCAGGAAATCAGGGAAGGGGAGCAGGCGAAGCAACAGCGCGTGGAAAAAGCCGCCAAAGCCGAGATCAAAAAGAAAGAACAGCCCAAGAAGCCGGTCCGCATCGAGCCCGTCATCAAAAAGGTGGAGCTCAGCGATCGCCACGCCAAGGAAAAGCAGATTGCCCTGTTCGACGATAGCCCGGGCAATACGCAACTGCCGCCGCTGCGCCTGCTCGACGAAGCGGTCAAGTCCGGCAAGGGACTGTCGCCGGAAGCGCTGGAAGCCCTGTCGCGGCTGGTGGAACTCAAGCTGGCGGACTTCAATATCGAAGTGGAAGTGGTCGCCGTGCATCCCGGTCCGGTGATTACCCGTTTCGAACTGCAGCCGGCACCCGGTATCAAGGCCAGCAAGATTACGGCATTGTCCAAGGATCTGGCGCGCTCCCTGTCGGTAATCAGTGTGCGCGTGGTGGAAGTGATTCCCGGCAAGACCGTGGTCGGCCTGGAGATTCCCAACGAACATCGCGAAGTGGTCTCGCTCAGCGAAATCCTCATGTCCAAGGCCTACGACAAATCCGGCTCGCCGCTCACCGTGGCGCTCGGTAAGGATATCGCCGGTCATCCCATCGTCGCCGATCTCGCCAAGATGCCGCATCTGCTGGTGGCGGGCACCACCGGTTCCGGTAAATCCGTGGGTATCAACGCCATGCTGATGAGTCTGCTCTACAAGAGTTCGCCGGAAGAAGTCCGGCTGATTCTCATCGATCCGAAAATGCTGGAACTGAATATTTATGACGACATCCCGCACCTGCTTACCCCGGTGGTCACCGATATGAGTGAGGCGGCGAATGCACTGCGCTGGTGTGTCGGTGAAATGGAAAACCGTTATCGCCTGATGGCCGCGCTCGGCGTGCGCAACATCACCGGTTACAACCGCAAGGTACAGGATGCCATCGATGCAGGAGAGCCGATCAAGGACCCCTTATTCACGCCGGATGAATTCATCGGCGAGGACGTGGAAATACCGACGCTGAAAAAACTGCCCTATATCGTTGTCATTGTCGACGAATTCGCCGATCTGATCATGGTGGTGGGCAAGAAAATCGAAGAACTGATCGCCCGGCTGGCACAGAAGGCGCGTGCTTCAGGCATTCATATCATCCTGGCCACACAACGGCCTTCGGTGGATGTGGTGACCGGTCTGATCAAATCGAACATTCCCAGCCGTATTGCGTTCCAGGTGTCGTCCAAGGTGGATTCGCGAACCATTCTGGATCAGATGGGGGCGGAACAGTTGCTTGGCCACGGCGACATGTTGTACCTGTCCGCCGGCACCAGTATTCCGGAGCGGATTCACGGTGCCTTTGTGGCCGACCATGAAGTGCACAGTGTGGTGGATCATCTTAAATCCCAGGGCCGGCCCAACTACATCGAGAACCTGATCGAAGATAACAGCGACACGGTGCTGCTGCCCGGTGAAGCGCCCATCGGCAACAGCGATGCGGAAAGCGATCCCCTGTATGACGAAGCGGTGCAGATCGTCACCGAATCGCGTAAGGCCTCTATTTCCTATGTGCAACGACGTCTCAAGATCGGTTACAACCGAGCGGCGAGAATGATCGAAGACATGGAAGCCGCCGGTGTGGTGAGTGCCATGCAATCCAACGGACAACGTGAAGTGATTGCACCGCCACCGCCTGAACTATAGCGCCGGTGGTCGTTCTGAGTGAATATCGAACCGACTCAATTCTCACTGGACCTGACCTGTTTATGCCTCTGATCAAATCATTATTATTTTTCTGTGCCCTGTTCATGCTGGCCGGAACCGCGCAGGCGGCGAAAAGCCGCGATCTGCTGGAGCAGTTTCTGAACGCAACCAACACACTGCAGGCGGATTTCCGGCAACGTCTGCTCGATCCGGGTGGCGTGTTGATGCAGGAATCCGCCGGACAGTTCAACTTGAAGCGACCGGGCAAGTTTCGCTGGGATTATAAACAGCCCTATGCGCAACAGATCGTATCCAACGGTGAGAAGATCTGGATTTACGATTCGGAACTGGAGCAGGTGTCGGTCAAACCTTATAGCGATGTGTTGTCCGGCGCACCGGTGATCCTGCTCGATCAACGCCGTGACCTGGACCAGGAGTTCGAGGTTGAAGACAAGGGGCAGGTAGATGATCAATACTGGGTGAGCCTGACACCGCGCAAGGACGACAATGAATTTAAAAATATTCGTGTCGGAATGGATGACAAACAGTTACGCACTATCATACTGGTCGATGCTTTCGAACAAACCACCATCATAGAATTCGATCATCTTAAAATTAATCCGTCCCTGGCCGACGATGAGTTCGAGTTTTCAGCGCCGCCGGGTACCGACGTGGTCGGTGATTACTGAGCGCGATGAACACGGCTGACAACGCGTCTTCGTTCCGTCCCCTGGCTGATCGCATGCGACCGGAATCGCTGCAGGAGTATATCGGTCAGCAGCACATCCTTGGTGAAGATAAACCGCTACGTAAAGCCATCGAATCCGGGCGCCTGCACTCGATGGTGTTCTGGGGTCCGCCGGGAACCGGCAAGACGACCCTGGCGAGACTCATTGCCGGTTATGCGGAAGCCCAGTTCCTGAGTATTTCTGCGGTGTTGTCCGGGGTGAAAGATATACGTGCCGCCATCGAGCAGGCGCATCAGTACCAACAGGCGTATCACAAACCCACCATTCTTTTTGTCGATGAGGTGCATCGTTTCAACAAGTCGCAGCAGGACGCGTTTCTGCCATTTGTCGAAGACGGCACTGTAAATTTCATCGGTGCGACCACCGAGAATCCTTCATTCGAACTCAATAATGCGCTGTTGTCGCGTTGTAAAACCTATGTGCTGAAACGCATCGCCGATGAGGATATTGTGGCCCTGTTGCAGCGCGCACTAAACGACAGGGAGCACGGCCTCGGTGAGCGTCATATTCAAATCGACGCATCATTGCTGCAACTCATAGCCAGTGTTGCGGACGGCGATGCACGGCGCGCATTGAGCTTGCTGGATATCGCCGCGGACCTGGCCGAACAGGATGGTGAGCAGGCGCTGATTACACAACAGATCATTGAAGACGTTACCGCACAAACCTTGCGCCGTTTCGACAAGGGCGGCGATTATTTTTACGATCAGATATCGGCCTGTCACAAAGCAGTGCGCGGCAGCAATCCTGATGCGGCCCTGTACTGGATGTGTCGTATGCTGGATGGCGGTTGCGATCCTCTGTATCTGGCGCGTCGTATTGTGCGCATGGCCTCGGAAGACATTGGCAATGCCGATCCGCGCGGTCTGTCACTGGCGCTGAATGCCTGGGATACTTTTGAACGTCTGGGTAGTCCCGAAGGGGAGCTGGCGCTGGCACAGGCCCTGGTTTATCTCGCCTGTGCACCGAAAAGCAATGCCGTATACACCGCGTATAAAACGGCAATGAAAGATGCGCGGCAGAGTGGCAGCCTGGATGTGCCCATGCATTTACGTAACGCGCCCACCGGTTTGATGAAAGATCTCGGCTACGGCGAAAATTATCGTTATGCCCACGATGAAGCGAATGGCTTCGCAGCCGGTGAAACTTATTTTCCCGAGGACATGGGCGAGCGTATTTACTATGAGCCGGTGGAACGCGGCCTGGAAATCAAGATCACCGAAAAACTTAAACAGTTGCGTGCACTGAACAAACAGGCACAGAAAAAATAAGGAGCGCTTGCTAATGGTGGAGCAGGACCAGGATCAGAATGAAAAATTAATGCGCATGGTCGAGTCATTTATCCAGCTGGCCAATGAGCATAGTCGACAGATGTCACCGGGTAGTGTGAGTTCCGCACTGTTGTATGCCGCATCCCGATTCAATGCTTACATTGTTGCCAGTCACGCGGAAAATTTTGATCAGGAAAAAGAGTCCTCGATTCGCTACTTTCTCGATCAGTATGAAAAAATGTTACGTGACAATATGGATGACTATCAACAGAATCCAATTAGCAGCGCTGAGGAAAAGCACCAGGGAGCCTCTGATTAATTCTGGACTCAAGGTTTCCGTCCATGAATTAATCAGAGCTTCCTGGGACCTGTATCACAAATGGGAAAATAGCCCCTGTCACTGTCAGTAGGCAGCGTCTACTATTTTATTGAACTTATCTCTCCTCGATATCACCATTTAGCCGGTCCCGAAAGGATCGGCTTTTTTATTGTCCATCATTCAGCCACTTCAGCGACAACACAACCGAGCGACCGCTGCCGGGGTGCGTCACTGTGTGTTCAAATAAAGTGTATTGAGAAAACGGCTCGAGGCGAAGCCATCCCGGGCAACGTTGTGCCCGGGAAAACAGTCGTAGTTCGCTACGGATCAGAACACCAGATTGAGCATGAACATGGCGACCACGATGAACAGAATGGTCATGATGCCCCCGGCGCGCATGAAGTCGGGTACCCGGTAACCGCCGGGCCCCATGATCAACGCGTTGACCTGGTGGGTGGGAATCAGGAAGGAGTTGGACGTGGCGATGGCCACGGTCAGTGCGAACACGGCCGGGTTGGCGCCGGCGCCGATGGCGATGTTCACCGCCAGCGGTACCAGTAATACAGTGGCGCCGACGTTGGACATCACCAGGGTAAAGAACGTCGCGAGTATCGCGATGGCCGTTTGCAGCACCCAGGTAGGTACGCCACCGAGTACCGACAGGGTCTGTTCGGCGATCCACGCGGCGGTGCCGCTGGTTTCCACCGCCAGGCCCAGGGGAATCAGGCTGGCCAGCAGGAACACGGTTTTCCAACTCACCGCCTGGTAGGCCTCGTCGATGGTCAGCACCCGGGCCAGGATCATGCCCATGGCGCCGGTGAGCAGGGACACGGACAGACGCAGGTCGGTGAACAACACCAGACACAGGGCGATCAGGAAGAAGATGCCGGCGGCGGTCACCTTGTGGGGACGCAGCTCTTCATGCGGGTATTCCGTGGTGACGATGACGAAATTACGGTCTTTCTCCAGACGCGCCAGATCCGCCCAGGTGGTATGACAGACCAGGGTATCACCGGCGACGAAGGGGGTATCGCGTACGCCACCGCCTTCACGGGTGATGGTTTCGCCACCACGGTGGATGGCGAGCAGGGCCAGACCGTACGTCTTGCGCATCCACACATCGCGGGCCGATTTACCGATCAGCTGTGAACCGGGCGCGATAACCAGTTCCGCCACACCGGCCTTGCTCGGCGTCAGCGCCTCGGCAAAGATTTCCAGGTCGTTTTTAACCTGCACCTTACTGGCGGTGACGAAATACTTGAAGATTTCCTCGTCCGCCAGCAGGCCCAGCACGGTGCCCGGTTCGATGGCCAGACTCCGGTCGACGGAATTGGCGCCGAAGCGCGGGCCGTCGCCCTTGTCGATCCCGACCACGCGGACCGCCAGATCGGTTTCGATATCGTCCAGATTTTTGCCCACCAGGCGGCTTTCCGGGGTCACCACCACTTCGTAGACGTTGTAGTCAACGCCGTAGATTTCATCGAAATAATCGGTGGCGCGCTGTGAGGCGCCATCGTCGCCTTTGCTGACCGGCAGTACGAAGCGACCCGCGACGACGAAATAAATGATACCGGTAATCACCAGGGCGACACCGATCGGGGTTACGGAGAACAGGGACCAGGTTTCCATCTGCTGGTGTTCAGGCAGGGCCTGGTTAGACGCCAGGATCAGGTCGTTGAGCAGGATCAGCGGACTGGAACCGACCATGGTGACGGTACCACCGAGGATGGCACAGAAGCCCATGGGCATGAGCAGGCGCGACATCGGCAGGCCGGAGCGGGCGGAAATCCGGCTCACCACCGGCAGGAACAGGGCGGCGGCGCCGACGTTCTGCATGAATGAGGAAATGAAGCCCACGGTGCCGGAGATGATCGGAATGATGCGCGCTTCGGTCTTGCCGCCGACACGCAGGATAAAGGCCGCGACCTTGGACATGACACCGGTTTTGTCCAGCCCTGCGCCGATGATCATCACCGCGATGATGGATATCACCGCATTACTGGAAAAGCCGTTGAACAGCTGGCTGGTATCCACCAGGCCTTGTTCCAGACCCATGAGGGGGGCGGCCAGGCTGGTCAGTCCGAGTAGTACCATGATGGTGACCGCGGCGACGTCGACACCGACCACCTCGAATGCGAACAGATAAATGGTGAGCAGCAGTATGGCGGTGACCCAGGCGATTTCGATGCTCGGCACCACCGTGGACATCCACAGGGCGGTCAGGGCGAAGATGACCGCTGCGATGATCTGTTTACGGGACAGGATTGATTGTTGTTCTGAAGGCACCGGTTACTTCCTCATGACATGGGCGACATCCGCAGAAATGATCCGGGATTTTGAAAGGGCGGGAGTATATCACAGGGTAAAAAGTGAGCTGAATGTCACTTTTGGGTAGGTAGGGGTGTTGATCCAGGCCGCTCCGATGTGTTTTTCCGGCACATCGGAGCGGTGGCAGATGCTTACTTGAGGCGCTTGTACTTGATGCGATGCGGGTTCAGTGCTTCGTCGCCGAGGCGGCGCTTGCGGTCTTCTTCGTAATCCGAATAGTTACCCTCGAACCAGGTCACCTGGGAATCGCCCTCGAAGGCGAGGATGTGGGTGGCGATACGGTCCAGGAACCAGCGATCGTGCGAGATCACCACGGCACAGCCGGGGAAATCGAGCAGGGCTTCTTCCAGGGCGCGCAGGGTTTCCACGTCCAGGTCGTTGGTGGGTTCGTCGAGCAGCAACAGGTTGCCGCCTTTGCGCAGCAGCTTGGCCAGGTGCACCCGGTTGCGTTCACCGCCGGACAGGTCCTTGATGAACTTCTGCTGGTCGTCGCCCTTGAAGTTGAAACGGCCCACGTAGGCCCGTGACGGGAAGGTGTATTTGCCCACGGTGATGTTGTCCAGACCTTCGGAGATTTCTTCCCATACGGTCTTGCTGCCGTCCAGGTCGTCGCGGCTCTGGTCCACATAAGCAATATCGACGGTATCGCCGACCTTGAATTCGCCGTCATCCGGCTGTTCCTGACCGGTAATCATGCGGAACAGGGTGGTCTTACCGGCACCATTGGGGCCGATGATGCCGACGATGCCGCCCTTGGGCAGGTTGAAGCTGACGTTTTCATAGAGCAGGCGATCGCCAAAGCTCTTGCTGATGCCCTTAGCCTCGATCACCAGGTCACCCAGACGCGGACCGGGCGGGATGTACAGGCTCTTGGTCTCGGAGCGTTTCTGGAAATCATCGGATTGCAGCTCTTCGAAGCGCGCCAGACGCGCCTTACTCTTGGCGTGGCGACCCTTGGGATTGGAGCGCACCCATTCCAGTTCCGCCTTAATGGCTTTCTGGCGACCGGCTTCCTTGCGTTCTTCCTGCTCCAGGCGGGTTTCTTTCTGTTCCAGCCAGGAGGAATAGTTGCCTTCCCAGGGAATGCCGCGGCCCCGGTCCAGTTCCAGGATCCAGCCGGCGACGTTGTCGAGGAAGTAACGGTCGTGGGTGACCGCCACCACGGTACCCGGGTATTCCTGCAGGAATCTTTCCAGCCAGGCCACGGATTCCGCATCCAGGTGGTTGGTGGGTTCGTCCAGGATCAGCATGTCTGGGGATGACAGCAGCAGCCGACACAGCGCGACACGGCGGCGTTCACCGCCGGACAGCTTGCTGACGTCCGCATCCCAGGGCGGCAGACGCAGGGCGTCGGCCGCGACCTCCAGCTTGTGATCCAGGTTGTGGGCGTCGGCGGCCTGGATGATGTTTTCCAGTCGTGCCTGCTCAGCGGCCAGGGCGTCGAAGTCGGCATCCGGTTCCGCGTAGGCGGCATACACCGCATCCAGTTTGGCCTGCGCTTCTTTCACTTCGCCGAGGCCGTCTTCCACGTTGCCTTTCACATCCTTGCTGTCGTCCAGCTGGGGTTCCTGGGGCAGGTAACCGATGTTGATGCCGGGTTGCGGACGGGCTTCACCGATGATATCGGTATCGACACCGGCCATGATGCGCAGCAGGGTGGATTTACCCGCGCCGTTGTAGCCGAGTACGCCGATCTTGGCGCCAGGGAAAAAATTGAGATAAATGTCTTTGAGGATTTCTTTCTTGGGTGGGACGATCTTGCCCACACCGTTCATGGTGTAAATGTATTGAGCCATAATCTATTGAATCATTTTATGTGTGAGGGGTTTGCGCGCGATTATACGTGATTGTGTCACAAAATATGTAGCCCAACTATGACTATAATCCTTGCCAGGAAAACAGAATATATTCAGTAGTCTTTATGCGCATAAGTTCAGTGTTAGCGGCAATCGCCGTGATTTCCGGCGGTGCCCTGCAGGGATGCAGTTCTGGCAGCAGCTCCGGCCTTCCGACCCCCTATATTCCCTGTACCATGGGTTCAGGTACCGTTACGGTCAGCGGCCAGATGACCTTCGATCGCATCTGGCATTTAAGCGGTGGCGGACTGGATTTCAATAATATCACCCAGGAGCCGATTCGTGGCGCCGTGGTGGAGACGATCTGTAACGGCGTAGTCAGCACCAGTACCACGGACAGTTCGGGTCATTATTCGATTTCCGTTCCCGCCAATTCCATCAATGTGGCGGTGCGCGTCAAGGCGCAGATGCAGCAGACCGGAACGCCCTCCTGGAACTATGCGGTGGTGGACAATTCCAGCAATCAGGCCATCTACGCCCTGAGCAGTTCACCGTTCAATACCACGACCGGTAATCTGACGCGTAATCTGAATGCAGCATCCGGCTGGACCGGCAGCGGTTATACGGCAACGCGAAGCGCAGGACCTTTTGCGATTCTCGACAGTGTCTACGATGCGCACCAGTTGATCCTGTCGGTTGAGCCTTCAGCCGCTTTCCCCGCGCTCAACATCAACTGGAATCCGAATAATACCGACGGCACCTATTACAACGGGAACAATGAAATTTTCGTGCTCGGTGCCCTGAACGATACGGATGAATACGACTATCACGTCATCATTCACGAATGGGGTCATTATTTTCAGGATAACTTCTCCCGTGACGATTCCATCGGCGGTCCGCATGGTGGTGGAGATGTACTCGATATTCGCGTCGCCTTCAGCGAAGGTTTCGGCAATGCGTTTTCGGCCATTGTCTCAGGCGATTCGCGCTATCGTGATTCCATAGGTCTCTCAGGACCGGCGCTTAATTTTGACCTGGAAGACAACAGCTGTAGCAATGCGGGCTGGTTCAGTGAATGTTCCGTGCAGTCGATTTTTTACGATCTGCACGATGCGGCGAATGATGATGGTGTGGCGTTGGGTTTCTCACCGTTATACGACGTGCTGCATGATGACATGCCTGCCGCCGACAGTTTCTCGAGCGTTTTCGGATTTATTGCTCCGTTGAAAAGCAATTTGCCTGGTTCAGCAGCTGCAATTAATACTCTGGTATCCGCTCAGGGTATAACCGATATTGCTGATGATTATGCAACGGGTGAGTCTAACGACATCGGAAGCACCAGTAAATTACCGGTGTATGCCAACTCGACCGGTGTCTTTTGCAATACAAGAGAACATGGTGAATATAACAAGCTGGGTAATTATCGGTTTATCGAAGTCTCGGGCTCGGGTTTGACCACATTTACGGCAACTCGAGATTCAAGTTCAAGTTTGGGTTCGGGTTCTACTGACCCAGATCTGGCCTTATATCATCAGGGGCAGTTAGTCGGTATTGCCGAGAGTTATGATTCTGATTCCGAAACGCTTATGTATAATTTACAGGCAGGCCTGACCTACATTCTCTCTGTTTATGAATTTTCATATGTCGATAATGCGACAGGACCGGTTCAGTCAGAGGCCTGTTTCAACGTAACATGGTAATACGCTTTATGAACAAACCAACCCGGGCTTTTCTTTTTGCGGCAATGACGCTATCGGTGATGGGTATGTCCAGTACACCTTCGGACTCGGAGCAGGATAGTGCACAGAATGCAAAAGATCATTCGCATTACCAAACCGTGAAGACCCACGCCAACATCGATGTGCAGTATCTGCCGACTAAAACCTTCGAGGTGGGTACCGAAGAAACCCTGGATTTTGTGGTCATCAACGGCCAGCCCGCGGACGATGTTAAAGTCTGGTTCAATGCGGCCAGTGGTTTGCAGGTGAAGGATGCGGACAGTGAAATCAGTTTCGGTCCCGCCGCGGCCGCTACCGAACACCGTTTCCAGGTGACCCTGACACCCACAGCGACCGGTTTGCATTATCTCAATGTGTATGCGGCCATGCGTATCGACGGCCAGTACCAGGCGCGCAGCTTTGCCATCCCGGTCAGTGTCGGTGAATATGACGCCAGCCAGCAGAACAAGCCCATGGGTGTGGTCAACGAGGATGCCGGCGGCAAGCGGGTGATCACCCTGCCGGCCCAGGAAAGCACTCGATAAGCCGGCTCTTTGCCACTCAAAAATTCGTTTATTTACCGGGTCTTAGATTCCTGCCGGGCTAGCCTATCCAGGCCATTTCAGCTATCCTATTGCACCTTTTCTCAGCCACCATTTCTTTTGCTAATTTTGGAGAGCGTGCATGTTTTCAAGCCAGATGGGTATTCAGGGGTATGACGACGAATTATGGGAAGCCATTGAGCAGGAGACCCAGCGTCAGGAACAGCATATCGAGCTGATTGCCTCGGAGAACTACGCCAGCCCACGTGTCATGCAGGCTCAGGGGTCTGTGCTCACCAACAAATACGCCGAAGGTTATCCCGCCAAGCGCTACTACGGCGGCTGTGAATACG
>CBDULQ010000080.1:0-14408 GCA_965368115.1 uncultured Gammaproteobacteria bacterium
GGTTAAATCTATTTAAAAATTTTTTCTGCCCTTATTGCAGCAGGCCGTCCAGTCGCTCCAGGTCGTTGATCACCTTCCAGCTACCACCGCCGTCGACGACGCGTTTTTCCCAGTGGTCGACACGTTTCATATAGTCGCGGGGGTCGATGTTATCGGACGCCAGCTTGGTCACGTTCAGTGCCACCACCTTGATATCGCCGAAAGTAATGGGGAAATCGCGCACCTGGCCCTTCTTGATGTCTTCTTCCAGGTCCGAGAACACGAGGATGTATTTATGACCGGCGCCGGTTTCGTTCAGATACTCGATGGCCTGCAACATACCGCCGGTGATATCCGTATAGGAACTGCCCTTCACTTCGGAGGCAAATTTGTCCACCGACTCCAGGAAGGCACGTTTTTCCGCATTCGCCTTGGACGGACGCAAATCGAAGGTAATGCGGGCGATGATATCTTTCTCGCTGAAGCTGCCGCTGTCGATGCGCGCCAGTGCCAGCGAATCGCCTGAAGTCAGGGTACCCAGCAGGTACTTGACGATACCCTGAGCTTTTTCGATCTGCTGGGTATAGGTGCCGGAGGTATCCAGCAGCATATACACGGCACGGGTTTGTGGTTTCGATTCGGAACAGGCACTCAGTGCCACACTCAACATCACTGTTAGAACAACAATCAGTTTATTCATTATTTCCATTACTCCGCTGCAGTGTCGACCAGAGAGACTACACCGCTTTCGTCTTTGTTAGCCGCCGACTTTTTTTTACTGCTGCCGGATCTGGCTGCACTGGATACCGCGGTATCCGCCACGGGCGGTGAACGACCGTCACGCACCATCTGTTCGATCTTGAGCGGCAGAAAGATCACCAGGTCATACAGATTGATGATCAGCCGCGCAATGCCATTGGTGATGTTCGCCAGCAGGCGAATGCTGAACGACAATGTGTGTAACAACCAGACCAGCACCAGCCCCATTACCGTGCGCGCCGAATGAATGAAGGATTCCAGCGGAATCGCCACAAAGGTCAGCGCAAACGGCAGGATGAAACCCATCACCATCATGCCCACGGATGGAATCCAGCTCAGCTGCGGCTCGTCGACTTCGACGCCGGCCAGCATCTGGCTCAGTGCCGCACGATCCGCCGCCAGCATGTCTCGCATGTAAGCCAGCGACGCTTCGATGGTGGCGAACACCAGCAGGAAGGTGAAGGTGACGATCACAATCACCTTGCGCTGTTTGTCTTCCAGTGAGCTGATCACCGGGAACAAGCGGGTTACACCCAGCGCTTCCATCAGAAACAGGCCCAGCGAGACTTCGATCGCGATAATGAACAAGGCCGCCACATCAGATGCACGCACCGAACCGATGTAACTGGCGGCACCCACCATTTCCGACATCGGCAGAGCGACCAGCTGGTAGTTCACATAACCGCCGACAATGGCGATGAACAGCACCAGGCCGGAAATGAAAAACTGCGTCATGCTGGATGACGACAGCATGCGTTCCGCGTAATCGCTTTTCGCGAGGATTTTTTCGTAACGCTCCATCTGCTCGTCGATGACGTTAGAGCGGTGTTCCAGGCCGGTGATTTTCTTGTCGACACTGGTCAGGATCTTGGTCAGCGAACGCCAGTAGGGCATCATCTTTTTCAGCAGATTGTGGCGCTGTTTATTGGACTGGCGATATTCCTCCACACTCTTGTCCATGGACTTTTTCAGAGTACCGTGGATATCGCCGAGAATTTTTGACACCACCGGCGAGCCGTTGTCGGAAATTTCCGCCACCGCTTCCACCGCCTTGATCCACTCCGGAGGCTGCGGCGGCACTTCACCGGATTTCACATAATCCTCGTCGATACGGGTAATCTGTTCTTTCAGGTCGCGTTGTAACGAGGGATAACCGCTCAAATCACGACTGACCAGGGCTTCCACGCGCTGGAATTCACGTTCGATTTCACGCTCGGTCGCTTCGCGGCCCGCCGCCAGCAACACTTCCCGATTTCGGCGGATCAGCCGTTGTTCGCCCAGCATCACCGAACGCGCCATCAGTCGCAGTGCGTTGCGAACACTGCGAAACAGCGCCAGCAGGGCCTGATGCGCGGGTCGACGCCCGGCATACATGAAGACCATCAACAGCGCCACCCAGACGAGAATCGACAGAGCGGGCTGTTCCGGCCAGATAATCCAGAAATTGGACGTCATCTAACGCCTCCATTAATCATTGGGGGAAAATCCATAAGCTTTTATTCTAGTTCATATTCGATATCCGGCTCTAATCTACCGTTTCGCCGTAACGGGGAACTGTGACTTCAGCCACGTTTCCCTGTCCCGCGGTCGGGCGCAACGGCTACAATGTGAAGCCGATCAGTTGTTTGTCCCGGCGCAAAGTCTGACAGGACAGGGGGACTACAATAAAAAGATAAACAACAACGAATCAAGGGCCAGGCATGTTCGAATCCGCTGAACTGGGGCAGAAAATCAGCAAACAGGCGTTCGCCGAACTGGAACCGGAGCTGCGCTATCGGCTTCTGCAGGCGCAGCATGCGGTACAGAGCGCCGGTATTCCGGTGATCGTACTGGTGGCCGGTGTCGAAGGCTCGGATCGCAGCAGCGTGGTCAAACGCCTCAACAAATGGCTGGACCCGCGCTATACGCGCACCTACGCATTCTGGGACGAAACCGATGAAGAACGTCAGCGACCGCTGTTCTGGCGTTTCTGGCGCTGCATGCCGCAGCGTGGTGAGATCGCCATCATGTTCGGGTCCTGGTACACCCATCCCATTGTCGATCGCGCCTTCGACAAGGTCGACGACAACGGCCTGCGCGTGGCCATGGAACAGATCAACACCCACGAGCGCATGCTGGTGGCGGATCAGCACATTGTCATCAAGCTCTGGTTCCACATCGACCGCGACACCCAGCAGGACCGGCTCAAACACATGACCCGCTTCGCCAAGAGCCCCACTGCGGAGCTGTTCAGCAAATTCTCGGAAAACTATGATCACTTCGTATCGGTATCGGAACAGGCGATTCGCGCCACCGACACCATCGAGGCGCCCTGGCACATCATCCCCGCCGGCAACAAGCGTTACCGCGACGTGCGTGTCGCGGAGACCCTGATCAGCATGCTGGAAGCCGGGCTGAAACGCCACGCCGCCGGGGAACCGGCACCGCTGCACCTGTTCAGCCACAGCCATGAACCCACCCTGCTGGATTCCCTGGACCTGAAACAACGCATCGCCCCGGAGGAATATTCCGGGCAGCTGTCGGCACAGCAGAAGCAGCTGTCGAAACTGATCTGGAAGGCCCATGAAAAGGATCGCACGGTGATCTGCCTGTTCGAGGGCTGGGATGCCGCCGGCAAGGGCGGCGCCATTCGCCGGGTGACTTCGGCCATCGACGCGCGCCTGTACAAGGTGATTTCCATCGCCGCGCCCAGCGACGAAGAGCTGGCGCATCATTATCTATGGCGTTTCTGGCGCCATATTCCACGCGACGGCTATGTCACCATTTACGATCGATCATGGTATGGTCGGGTGCTGGTGGAACGGGTGGAAAAGTTTGCATCACCCAACGAATGGCAACGCGCCTACCATGAAATCAATGCCTTCGAGCAGCAACTGCGCGATCATGGCATCATCCTGTTCAAATTCTGGCTGCACATTTCACGGGATGAACAGCTAAGCCGCTTCCAGGAGCGCGAACAGACCCCCTGGAAACAGCACAAGATCACCGACGAAGACTGGCGCAACCGGGACCGCTGGGGACAGTACGAAGAAGCGGTGCAGGACATGATCACCCGTACCGGCACCTCCACCAACCCCTGGTCGCTGGTCGCCGCCAACGACAAGAAATTCGGCCGCATCCAGGTCCTGCAAACCCTGGTCGACGGTCTGCAAAAAGAACTGTAATAAAACCACAACCGAATGGTCACATAATATGCCGACGCAAAATCCCGCTACGCCCGGAACCCCGACACGAACAACAACAAAGAAGCGCGCTGCGCCAAAAAATAAAGCCATGCAGGACATCGACCTCAAACTGCCGGAATACTACATCAATCGCCAGCTCAGTCTGCTCGAATTCAACAGCCGGGTGCTGCAACAGGCGCGCAACCCCAACGTACCGCTGCTGGAACGACTGCGCTTCCTGTGCATCTTC
Organism: uncultured Gammaproteobacteria bacterium; assembly: GCA_965368115.1. Taxonomy (GTDB): domain Bacteria; phylum Pseudomonadota; class Gammaproteobacteria; order SZUA-229; family SZUA-229; genus CBDULQ01. The sequence continues at coordinate 4,153 of CBDULQ010000080.1, forward strand.
AGCACCAATATGGACGAATTCTTCGAAATCCGCGTCGCCGGTCTCAAGCAGAAGCTGGAACTGGGCGCGGTGCAGAACGAGTCGGACAACCGCTCGGCCCAGGAAGTGCTGAAGGAAATCAGCAGCCGCTCCCACGAGCTGGTGGCCGAGCAATACACCCTGCTCAACCAGTTGCTGGATGAAGAGCTGGTGAACGAGGATATTCGCTTCATTCGCCGTACCGAATGGAACGACTGCATGAACGGCTGGCTGCAGGAATATTTCAACAACGAACTGCTGCCCATCATCAGCCCCTTCGCCCTGGACCCGGCCCATCCTTTCCCGCGTATTCTCAACAAGAGCCTGCACTTCATCGTCTCGCTCAAGGGTAAGGACGCCTTCGGCCGCAACAGCGGCCTGTCGCTGATTCAGATTCCGCGCGCACTGCCACGCATCATTCGCCTGCCCTCGGACCAGTGCGACTGCGGTCCCAATGATTTCGTGTTCCTGTCGTCGGTGGTCCACGCCTATGTGGAAGAACTGTTCCCGGGCATGAAGGTCACCGGCTGCTACCAGTTCCGCGTTACCCGCAACTCGGACCTGTATGTGGACGAAGAGGAAATCGACGACCTGCTGCGCGCCGTGGAAGGCGAGCTGGGCTCACGCCGGTACGGCGATGCGGTACGTCTCGAGGTGGCGGCGGAATGCCCGGAAGACGTATCCCAGTACCTGCTCGACAAATTCGAACTGGAACAGGACGACCTGTACCGTGTGGACGGACCGGTGAACGTCAACCGGCTGAGTTCGGTGCCGGACATGATCGAACGCCCGGACCTGGTCTACAAGCCCTTCGTTCCCTCCCTGCCCTCGGCCATGACCACCGGCGCGGATATCTTCGAAGCGATCCGCAAGCAGGATATCCTGCTGCATCATCCCTATGAGTCTTTCGCCCCGGTGGTGGAATTCCTGCGCCAGGCTGCCAAGGACCCGAATGTGCTGGCCATCAAACAGACCCTGTACCGCACCGGTCCCACCTCGGTGATCGTCGACGCACTGGTCAAGGCGGCGAAAGCCGGCAAGGAAGTGACCGTGGTCATCGAACTGCGCGCCCGTTTCGACGAGGAAGCGAATATCTCGCTGGCCGCCCGCCTGCAGGAAGCCGGCGCCCACGTGGTGTACGGCGTGGTTGGCTACAAGACCCACGCCAAGATGTGCCTGGTCGTGCGCCGTGAATCGCAGAAACTGCGCCAGTATGCCCACATCGGCACCGGCAACTACCACGCCCGTACCGCTCGCCTGTACACGGATTACGGCCTGTTCACCTCGGGCAAGAAAATCTGTGAAGACATCAACCGGGTGTTCCAGCAGCTGACCAGCATGGGCAAGACCAAGCCGCATAACAAGATTCTGCAATCGCCCTTCACCCTGCAGGAAGGCATGGAAGCCAAGATCGAGCGTGAGATCGCCCACGCTCGTGCCGGCAGCGAAGGTCGTATCATCGTCAAACTCAATTCGCTGGTCGATCCGGCCATGATCCAGGCCCTGTACCGGGCTTCCATGGCGGGCGTCAAGGTGGATCTCGTGGTGCGCGGCATGTGCTGCCTGCGGCCCGGGGTGCCCGGGGTGTCGGAGAATATCCGTGTGATTTCCATCATCGGTCGTTTCCTGGAACACGACCGGGTTATGTACTTCAACAATGCGGGGGACGCGGAAGTCTATATCTCCAGTGCCGACTGGATGGAACGCAACCTGTATCGCCGGGTGGAGCTGTGCGCACCGGTGGAGGATGCGGAGCTGAAGAAACGCATCATCAACGAGCTGGAATACTATTTAATGGATAACAGCCAGGCCTGGCTGCTGAACAGTGACGGCAGCTACACCAACCTGCAGCCCAGCGGTGACCAGGAGGCCTTCAGCGCCCAGCAGAAATTCCTCGAAGACCTGGCGGACAGCGCCTGAGCCTTCAGTCCGGCGCCGCCTGATTCACGGTCAGGCGGTACTCCAGCGCCGCCAGGTAGTCGGCTTCCTGTTCCAGGTCGTTCAGCGTCAGCGGATGTTGTTCCAGCCAGTCGGCGGGGATGCGGATGTTCAGCGCCTCGCCGTCCACGTCGATACCGAGCTGCGGTAGCTCCACATTGGCGCGACTGCGATGGAAAATCACCGCCAGCCGCAGCAACACCACCAGCTTGACCACCGGTGAGGCGCTATTCTGCGCCAGCTGGTTGAACAGCTTACTGCTCAGTTTGCCGCGATGCGCCCTGACCAGCACCCCGAGACGGCGTTTTTCCTGCTGGGAGAAGCCGGCCAGATCGGCGTTTTCGATGACGTAAGCACTGTGCTTGTGGTAGCTGGAATGGGCGATATCGAGGCCGATTTCGTGCGTTTCACAGGCCCATTGCAACAGGCGGCGGGATTCCACCGGATCCAGCCCCCATTGCGACACCACCTGGTCCAGGAAGCCCAGCACCGTCTGCTGCATGCGCTGGGCGTGGTCGCTATCCGTGTGAAAGCGGCCGGCCAGCTGGCTGATACTCTGGTTGCGGATATCCCGGTTATGACGCCGGCCCAGCATGTCGTAGAGCAGACCTTCGCGCAGTGCCCCTTCCGACACCTGCATGAAGTCGATACCCAGCGCTTCGAACACCCCGGCCAGTACAATGATACCGCCCAGGAACACCGGTACCCGGCGTTCGCTCAGCCCACGCAGCTGAATGGCATCGATCTTGTCGAATTTCTGTATCTGTTTGAGGATTTCGCGCAGCGCCTGGTCACTGACATCGCCACCGGGTTGCACCAGGCCCAGCTCTCGGGCCACCGAGCCGGCGGACTTGTTGGTACCGGAAGCACCGATCACCACATCCCAGCCCTGGTTACGGAAACTGTTACGCACCGGCTTCATTTTCTGTAACACGGCGATACGTGCCTTGTTGATGCGCTTGCTGGTGATCTTGCCGTCGGGGAAAAATTGCCGGGTCATGGTCACACAGCCCATCTCCAGGCTCTCCATCATGCGTGGATTGAAGTCGCGGCCGATGATCAGTTCGGTGCTACCGCCGCCGATGTCGATGATCAGCTTGTCGCGCTGGTCCGGCTCCAGCAGGTGCACCACGCCCTGATAAACCAGACGGGCTTCCTCAATACCGGAGATGATTTCGATGGGATGGCCGAGCCGCTCACGCGCCTCACGCAGAAACTGGTCCGCATTACGTGTGTTGCGCCGGGTATTGGTACCCACAGCACTGACGCTGTCCGACGGCAAATCGCGTAAGCGTTGCCCGAAGCGCTGCAAACAGTCCAGGGCCGCCTGTTCGACGGCGGGGTCCAGATTACCCTTGGCGTCCAGACCGGCGGCCAGACGGACCATTTCACGGATTCGATCAAGAATAACCAGCTGGCCTTCGCGTTCCTCGGCGACCACCATGTGAAAACTGTTGGATCCGAGATCAATTGCCGCGATGGTGCTGGTGGAACTGGATATATTACTAATAATGATTCCCCTGCGCTTTTCGGGAAGTATAAAGCCAGCCTTTGACCGAGTCGATGAGCTAGCGCAATGAGCCGACTGTACCGCAAAGGTGCAGCCCTGCACCGTTCGGAGTCGCCAGGCGCCGTTATCGGGCGAACGTCAAAAAAATCTCCGCTTCGACTGCCATATTCGAATGACGACACGGCAAATTTTCGTCACTCAATCACCCTACGAAACATGGGCATAAAATGCCTTTTCGCCGGTACCTGGCAATAATTCCTTAAAAACAATCGCTTAAAAATTCTTTAGCACATTTGCAAACTAATTGGCTTATTTATTGCCTACAATTAAGTCAGGCGCATATGAAAAACCTGGACTGACCCGTTTTGAATCACTGCGCTTTCAACAGCGGGTCGAACAGGCGTAATATGTAACAGGACAAATGACTCCCGGGATCAGTAATTTCATTAACCTGTCTGTCGCAGGGACGTTGGGCTACAGGTTAAAAACACTTGCCCGATTTCAATACGGGTTAACACCAGAACATTCGGGCAAGCCAACATGTAAACAGTTTTTTACCATACGTCGTCTATAGTTTAACTATGGACGTTGCCAGACGCCTGAGCGGGGCGGGGAGATTAAGGTATGAGTATTTTCGATCATTATTCGTCGCGTTTCGAGGAAGCCAAAGAAGAAGAATATACTTTGCAGGAATATCTGGATCTCTGTAAGAAAGATCCACTCACCTACGCCAGCCCTGCGGAACGTATGCTGGCTGCCATCGGCGAACCCGAACTGGTGGACACGCACAATGATCCACGACTCAGTCGTCTGTTTTCCAATAAAGTCATCAAAATTTATCCCGCCTTCCGTGAGTTCTACGGCATGGAAGAAGTCATCGAACAGATCGTCTCTTTCTTCCGCCACGCCGCTCAGGGGCTGGAAGAGAAAAAGCAGGTACTGTATCTGCTCGGTCCGGTCGGTGGCGGTAAATCATCTCTGGCAGAACGCCTCAAAGCCCTGATGGAACGCATTCCCTTTTATGCCATCAAGGGTTCGCCCATTTTCGAATCACCGCTCGGCCTGTTCAACCCGGACGAAGATGGCGATATTCTGGAAACCGAATACGGTATCCCACGTCGCTACATCAACACCATCATGTCGCCCTGGGCCAATAAACGCCTGCATGAATTCAACGGCGACATCAGTCAGTTCAGGGTGGTCAAACTGCGTCCCTCGGTATTGCGCCAGATCGCCGTATCCAAAACCGAACCAGGTGACGAAAACAACCAGGATATATCGTCACTGGTCGGCAAGGTCGACATTCGTAAACTGGAAGAGTATTCGCAGGATGATCCGGATGCTTACAGCTTCTCCGGTGGCCTGTGTCGCGCCAACCAGGGCCTGATGGAATTCGTGGAAATGTTCAAGGCACCGATCAAGGTGCTGCATCCCCTGCTCACCGCAACCCAGGAAGGCAACTACAAGGGCACTGAAGGCTTCCCTGCCATTCCTTTCGACGGTGTTATCCTCGCCCACTCCAACGAGAGTGAATGGCAGGCCTTCAAGAACAACAAGAACAACGAAGCGTTCCTCGATCGTATCTACATCGTTAAAGTGCCTTACTGCTTGCGCGTCTCCGAAGAAGTCAAAATTTATGACAAGCTGCTGCAGAACAGTTCGCTGCACGACGCGCCCTGCGCACCGGGCACTCTGAAAATGATGGCACAGTTTGCGGTGCTGTCACGACTCAAGGAACCGGAGAACTCCAACATCTTTTCCAAGATGCGGGTATATGACGGTGCAAACCTGAAAGACACTGATCCCCACGCCAAGTCCTACCAGGAATATCGCGACTATGCCGGCGTGGATGAAGGCATGACTGGTTTATCCACTCGCTTCGCATTCAAGATTCTGTCCAAGGTCTTCAACTTCGACAACACCGAGGTCGCCGCTAACCCGGTACACCTGATGTACGTCATCGAACAACAGATCGAGCGTGAACAGTTCCCTGCCGATGTGGAAGAACGTTACCTGTCTTACCTGAAAGGTTACCTGACCCAGAAATATATCGAATTCATCGGCAAGGAAATCCAGACCGCATACCTGCAGTCCTATTCCGAATACGGCCAGAATATCTTCGATCGCTATGTCACCTATGCCGACTACTGGATTCAGGATACCGATTATCGCGACCCTGAAACCGGCGAAATGTTTGACCGAGCCGCGCTCAACGAAGAACTGGAAAAAATCGAGAAACCTGCAGGCATCAGCAACCCGAAAGATTTCCGCAACGAAATCGTCAATTTTGTGTTACGCGCCCGCGCCAACAACGAAGGCAAGAACCCGGCCTGGACCAGTTACGAGAAACTGCGCACCGTGATTGAGAAGAAAATGTTCTCCAACACCGAGGACCTGCTGCCGGTTATCTCCTTCAATGCCAAGGCCTCTCCGGACGACCAGAAGAAACACGAAGACTTTGTGTCTCGTATGGTCGAGAAAGGCTATACCGAGAAACAGGTGCGTCTGCTCAGTGAATGGTATCTGCGAGTCAGGAAATCTTCGTAACTACGAGGTATTGAATTTATGTCTCGCATCGTCGACAGACGACTCAACGGCAAGAACAAGAGTGCTGTAAATCGGCAGAAATTCATCCGTCGTTTCCGCACCCAGATCAAGAAAGCGGTGGCCGAAGCGGTGGCCGAACGCAGCGTGACCGATCTGGACAAGGGCGAGAAGATTTCGATTCCGTCGAAGGACACCTCCGAGCCTTTCTTTCACCATGGTCAGGGCGGCAAGCGCGAACGCATCCACCCCGGCAATAAGGAATTCCAGCAGGGTGACCGCATCCCCCGACCGAAAGGCGGCGAAGGCGGTGGCGGCGGACGTGAAGCCTCCAACGAAGGCGAAGGACTGGATGAGTTCATGTTTGAGCTCACCCGCGATGAATTTCTGCAATTCTTCTTCGAAGACCTGGAACTGCCCAACCTGGTCAAAACCAAGCTGGCGACTCTGACTGAAACACGCAAGGTCCGCGCCGGTCATTCCCGTGACGGCATCCCCACCAACATCAACGTGATTCGTTCCCTGCGTGGCGCCATGGGCCGCCGCATCGCCCTGCGCTCGCCGTACCAGAGACGTATCAAGGAAATCGAGGCCGAGCTGGAAGACCTGCTCAAACGCCACAATGAAACCGACCCGGTGATCATTGCCTTACGCGATGAGATCAGCGCGCTGAAACGCAAGATCGAACGCATTCCGTTCATCGACACTTTTGACCTGCGTTACGATAATCGCATCGACCACCCGAAACCGACCACCCAGGCGGTGATGTTCTGCATCATGGACGTTTCCGGGTCCATGGGCCGTGAAGAAAAAGACATGGCCAAACGCTTTTTCATGCTGCTTTATCTGTTCCTGACCAAAACTTACGAAAAAATTCGTATCGTGTTCATCTCTCACCATACTGTCGCTCGCGAAGTAGACGAAGAGACCTTCTTCTATTCTCGGGAAACCGGCGGCACCGTGGTGTCCAGTGCGCTGAAACTGGCAGCGGAAATCATTCAGGATCGCTACCCCACATCAGACTGGAACATCTATGCCGCCCAGGCCTCCGACGGTGACAACTGGCACAACGATTCTTCCATTTGCAGGAAAATCATGAACGAACAGATCATGCCTTTCGTGCAATATTATGCCTACATCGAGATCACCGAAGACCGGCACCAGAATCTGTGGCATGAGTACACATCGATTGCCAAACAATGGGATAACTTCGCCATGCAACGTATCGAACGGGTGGCGGACATTTATCCCGTGTTCCGAAAACTGTTTCAGAAGCAGAACATGGTATGAGCAGAATCAACACTGACCGCATCATCTCCGATACCTCGGAATGGACTTTTGAACTGATCGACCAATACCACGCTGAAATCGAGCGGGTCGCTAAAAATTTCAATCTCGACACCTATCCGGTACAACTGGAAATCATCACCGCCGAGCAAATGATGGATGCCTACTCCTCGGTCGGTATGCCGGTTGGCTATAGCCACTGGTCGTTCGGCAAGGAATTCGTCAACAACGAAAAACGTTACAAGCGCGGCATGATGGGGCTGGCCTATGAGATCGTCATCAACTCCAATCCCTGTATCGCCTACCTGATGGAAGAAAACACCATGACCATGCAGGCGCTGGTTATCGCTCATGCCGCCTATGGTCACAACTCCTTCTTCAAGAACAACTATCTGTTCACCACCTGGACCAGTGCCGACGCAATCATCGACTACCTGCTGTTTGCCAAGAACTACATAGCCGATTGCGAACAGCGTTATGGTGAAGAGGCGGTGGAGCTGGTACTCGATTCCTGCCATGCGTTGAAGAACTTCGGTGTCGATCGCTACAAGCGCCCACCGAACCTGTCGTTGCAGGAAGAACAGAATCGTCAGAAGGAACGTGAAGAATACATGCAGTCGCAGATCAACGAACTGTGGCGCACCATCCCGGTCAAGGAAAACGATAACAGCGTTCAGGAGGAACCGCACTTCCCCGCTGAGCCGCAGGAAAATATTCTTTATTTCATCGAAAAGAATGCGCCGCTACTGGAACCCTGGCAGAGGGAAATCGTACGCATCGTGCGCAAGATCGCCCAGTACTTCTATCCACAGCGCCAGACCCAGGTGATGAACGAAGGCTGGGCCACCTTCTGGCACTACACCATACTGAATCAGATGTACGATGAAGGACTGGTCTCCGACGGTTTCATCATGGAATTCCTTCAATCACACACCAACGTGGTTTACCAGCCTGACTTCGACAGCCAGTATTATTCCGGCATCAACCCTTATGCTCTGGGTTTCGCCATGATGTCCGACATTCGTCGCATGTGTGAGAATCCGACTGACGAGGACAGGCACTGGTTTCCGGAACTGGTCGATACCGACTGGAACGAGTCACTGCATTTTGCCATGCAGAATTTCAAGGATGAGAGTTTCATCAGCCAGTATCTGTCGCCGCGTATCATTCGCGACTTCAAACTGTTTTCCATACTGGATGATGACAAGGATAGTGAAATCGAAGTCAGTGCTATTCACGACGATAGCGGTTACCAGCGGATTCGACAGGCACTGTCCGAACAGTACAACCTGGGCAGCATCGAGCCGAACATCCAGGTCTATAACGTCGATGTACGCGGTGATCGTTCACTGACACTGCGCCATTTCCAGCACAATCGTATGCCGCTGGACAAAAGCGCCAATGAAGTGATGAAGCACACCGCGCGTTTATGGGGCTTTAATGTTCGACTGGAAACGGTAGCCGACGACGGTTCGGTCGTTCATACCTACGAGTGCGAAGCCTAGGCGCACTTCACCTTGCCGTTGTTACGGTTACGCGACTGGTCGTTATTCTGCGAGCGATTGTGCTGCCGGCCCTTTCCGCCACCGCGTTTGAAACGAATATTCGGCGCCCGTCCCTGACCACCCCGGTTATTACGCTGCGAACGCATATTCGGCCTAGCCTGCTTCGGTTCCAGCCCGGGTATTTCGGTCAGTTCCAGACGCGCGTCAAGCAGCTTCTCGATACGTGATAACTGCATCCAGTCCTGGGGACCGATCAACGAGATCGCCGTACCCGTAGCACCGCCACGGCCAGTTCGACCGATACGATGCACATAGTCTTCCGCCTGCATCGGCATATCGAAATTCACCACATGGGTAATACCCTCGATATCCAGACCGCGTGCCGCTACATCCGTGGCGACCAGAATCTTCAGTTTACGGCGACGCAGGGATTCAACCGTGCGTCGACGCATGCTCTGGCGCATATCACCATGTAGCGCAGCACAGTGATGACCATCCTGCGCAAGCTTGTCGGCCAGGTCCTCGGCGCCTTTCTTGGTCGAGGTGAACACGATCACCTGGCGAATATCATCCTTGTCGAGAATGTGCGCCAGCAAAGAACGCTTGTGGCGATAATCATCCGCCTGGTGCAGTTGCTGGGTAATCGACTCGTGCTTGAACTGAACACCGGAAATCTGCACCTTTTGCGGCGAAGTCAGCAAACGCCGCGCGACTTTTTCGATTTCGCCTTCCAGCGTCGCCGAGAACAGCAATGTCTGGCGCTGCTCGGGCAAAAGACCGGCAATACGATTCACTTCATCGATGAATCCCATGTCGAGCATGCGATCCGCTTCATCGAGAATGAGCATTTTAATGCGCGAGAAATCGATACGACCGGCTTCGATGTGGTCGATCAACCGACCCGGAGTCGCTACCAGAAAATCCAGACGCTGCTTGAGAAAACGAATCTGCGGAGGATAAGGCACACCGCCCACGATGGAACACGAACGCATGCGCAGGTATTTGGTGAGCTTGTAGATGTTATCGGTAACCTGCTTGGCGAGTTCGCGAGTCGGTGTCAGCACCAGCACTCTGGGACCCATACCCTTTTCCGGTTTTTCGTCCAGCAGACGCTGCAATGCCGGCAGCACGAAGGCAGCTGTTTTGCCGGTACCGGTCGGAGCCGACGCCATCAGATCCTGCGCCTGCAATACGAGTGGAATAGCCTGTTGCTGAATGTCGGAAGGTGATTCGAAACCACAATCTGCGATGGCCTTTAGTAAACGCCCATCGAGATCAAAATCCTGGAAAGACAAATTTAAACCCCGTTTCCTGCTTAGTGTTCAGGTTGTTTTATCCGATTGTGAAAGTACGTCGCCAACCGAAATCCTTCATCCAAGGGTCAGAAACGCTGCATCCTCGTGATGAGGAAAGCGCTGGAATCATACTGAAAATAGCCTCAAAAAGCTATAGAA
>CBDULQ010000081.1:0-14308 GCA_965368115.1 uncultured Gammaproteobacteria bacterium
GCTCTACCAACTGAGCTATCGGGGAATAGCAGGATGGTGCTCCTGAGAGGGCGCTATAGTACAGATTAGCCCCCTGCCGGTCAACCCAAAAATTTAGATTCCGGCGACGAAATTCCCAATCCTTTCAAGGGCTTTCTCCAGCGTGGCCATGTCGGTGGCGAAGGAGATACGCATGTGTCCGGGGCTGCCGAAGGCGGAGCCGGGGACCAGTGCCACCTCGACTTTTTCCAGCATGGCTTCGCCCAGTTTGACGTCGTCATCCAGGCCCATTTTATCCATCACGCCCTGGAAACTGGGGAAGATGTAGAAGGTGCCGTCGCTGGGCAGGCAACTGATGCCGTCGATGGCGTTGAGCGCCTGGTGAACGAAGTCGTGACGCTTTTTGAAAGCGTCGTTCATTGCCTTGAGTCGGGACTGGTCACCTTCCAGGGCTGCCTGGGCGGCGACCTGGGCTATCGAGGTCGGATTGGAGGTGCTTTGCGACTGTACTTTCTTCATCGCCTTGATGACATCCGCCGGGCCGCCGGCATAACCGATGCGCCAGCCGGTCATGGCGTACGCCTTGGAGACCCCGTTCAATACGAACGTGCGATCATAAAGATGGGGGCATACATTTAATATGTTGTTGAAGCCTTCCGCGGTCCACAGGATATGCTCGTACATATCATCGGTGGCAATCAGCACCTGCGGATGCTTGTCCAGCACCTCGCCCAGTGCTTTCAACTCATCGCGGCTGTAGGCTTTGCCGGAGGGGTTGGACGGACTGTTGATGACGAACAGGCGGGTTTTTTCAGTGATCGCCGCATCCAGTTGTTCGGCGGTAATTTTGAAATCCTGGCTCTGGTCGCCATCGACGATGACCGGTTTGCCATCTGCCAGCATCACCATGTCCGGGTAGGATACCCAGTAGGGCGCCGGGATGATCACTTCATCGCCCGGATTGAGCAGCGCCTGGGCCAGATTGTAGAAACTCTGTTTGCCGCCGCAGGACACCAGAATCTGGTCGGCGGTGTATTCCAGGCCGTTCTCTTGATGAAACTTGTTTATAATGGCCCGTTTGAGGCTGGGCATACCGTCTACCGGCGTGTACTTGGTGAAGCCGTCATTGATGGCCTGGATGGCGGCCTGCTTGACGTGGTCCGGCGTATCGAAGTCGGGTTCTCCGGCGGCCAGGCCGATGACATCGCGGCCTTCGGCGCGAAGCTGGGCGGCGAGAGCAGTGACCGCCAGGGTCGGAGATGGTTTAACACGTTGAATTCGGTCGGAAAGTTGTGTGCCCAAAGTCGTGATCCTGAATGCAGTATTTTTGGTTGTAAACCTGGCAATTGTAAGCAATGTCGAAGCTTTTTGAAATCACTACGAGTCATCAACCGGCGGGCGATCAGCCCAATGCGATCCATCAGTTGCTGGAAGGGTTGCAGGATGGTTTGATGGACCAGACTCTGCTCGGTGTAACCGGTTCGGGCAAGACCTTCACCATCGCCAATGTGATTGCCGAGTCGCAGCGCCCGACGCTGATTCTGGCGCCGAACAAGACGCTCGCAGCCCAGCTCTATGGCGAAATGAAGGAGCTGTTTCCGCGCAATTCGGTGGAATATTTCGTCTCCTATTATGACTACTACCAGCCGGAGGCCTATGTGCCGGCCAGCGATACTTTCATCGAAAAGGACGCCTCGGTCAACGAGCACATCGAGCAGATGCGGCTGTCCGCCACCAAGGCATTGATGGAGCGTGAGGATGCGGTGATCGTTGCCACGGTCTCGTCGATCTACGGCCTGGGTGATCCCAAGTCTTACCTGACCATGGTGCTGCACCTGGTGCGTGGCGATATGATCAATCAACGCGATATCCTGCGTCGGCTGGCGGAGATGCAATACACCCGTAACGACATCGAGCTGCGCCGTGGCTGTTACCGGGTGCGCGGTGAAGTGATCGACGTGCATCCCGCCGATTCGGAACGCGAGGCGGTGCGCATCGAGCTGTTCGATGATGAAGTGGAGCAGTTGAGTTACTTCGATCCGTTGACCGGTGAAGTATTGCGCAAGACCAGCCGACTGACCATCTATCCCAAGACCCATTACGTGACGCCGAGGCATACCATCGAGGGTGCCATCGACCGGATCAAGGATGAACTGCGCGAACGACTGGCCGAACTGCGTGACAATAACAAACTGGTGGAAGCACAACGGCTGGAACAGCGCACCATGTTCGATATCGAAATGATGCGTGAGCTGGGTTACTGCACCGGCATCGAAAACTATTCGCGCTACCTGTCCGGACGTAACCCCGGCGAACCGCCACCCTGTCTGTTCGACTATCTGCCCGACAACGCGCTGCTGGTCATCGACGAAAGCCACGTCACCATTCCTCAGCTCGGTGGCATGTATAAGGGCGATCGCTCACGCAAGGAGAACCTGGTGAACTACGGATTTCGTCTGCCCTCGGCACTGGACAATCGCCCTTTGCGGTTTGACGAATTCGAGAAGCTGCGTCCACAAACCATTTTTGTATCGGCGACCCCGGGCTCCTATGAACAGGAACACGCATCGCAGGTGGTCGAGCAGGTGGTGCGCCCGACCGGTCTGGTCGACCCGGAAGTGGAGGTGCGCCCGGTGGCAACCCAGGTGGACGACGTGCTGTCGGAAATTAATCTACGGGTGGCCAAAAACGAGCGGGTATTGATTACCACCTTGACCAAGCGCATGGCCGAGGATCTGACTGATTACCTGGCCGAGCACGATGTGCGGGTCCGTTATCTGCATTCCGACATCGATACCGTTGAGCGCATGGAGATCATTCGTGATCTGCGTCTCGGTGAGTTCGATGTACTGGTTGGCATCAATCTATTGCGCGAAGGCCTGGATATGCCGGAGGTGTCACTGGTTGCCATCCTCGATGCAGACAAGGAAGGCTTTTTGCGTTCCGATCGCTCATTGATCCAGACCATAGGCCGGGCTGCACGGAATCTGAATGGTAAGGCGATTCTGTATGCGGACAGCATTACCGGGTCGATGCGGCGGGCACTGGATGAAACCGATCGCCGACGGCAGAAACAGCAGGCTCATAATAAGGAACACGGTATTACGCCGAAAGGTATTCGCAAAGCCATCACCGATGTCATGGACGCGGGTTACGAGCAACGCTATCAGCAGCGTTTTCTCAAGGTGGCCGAGCACAGTGGTGAATATGCTCACCTGTCTGCGGAGCAGGCGAGTCACGAAATCGATCGGCTCGAAAAGCAGATGTATGAGCATGCAAAAAACCTCGAATTCGAAGAGGCGGCAGCGTTGCGAGACCGTATCGAGGAGTTGAAAGCTGGCCCTGGGGGCGGGTGTCTAGAACCTGCCGGGCCGCTTTGGATTTACTTATAAGTCATTGATAAAACTGCTATTGTTCAATAGCTCATTCGTTCGATCCAGTATCCTTTTTCAGGAAAAATTCCTATGTAGGATATGTGGATTACTGTCTATTGTTAATTCACACATGTAAGAAAACAACATCGCTAATCGGTTGTTGTTCTCGGGGAATACATGCGCTCCCGATGTTTTTAGTGTGTTCCCAAATTCGTATTTCCCAAAGGCGATGTAATGAGTAATGTTCAAGAGTTCAATGTCCATCTCATAGGTATTCCTGGCCAGGATAAACAGATGTTGCAACGGGTAATCCGTCTGCGTGGCGATTCGGGAATCGCGCGTAGTTATCGTATTACCGAAGACAGTGATCCGGCGCCTGGAAAGCTCTATGTCGTGAATTCCGATAACGATGATTCTATCGCTTACTGGTGCCGTCGCTTTCTTGATGAAAAGAAACGCCCCAAAGTACCCACAGTCTTTGCCGGTAATCGGCGAGTAAAGGCCGATGGCGTGTACCAGGTGCGCATGCCGTTTCGGGCAACCGAAGTGCTGGGCGTTTTCGATACGATTACCGTCAAGGAAATGAATTATATTCCGGAACTGACGATTGGTGGCGACGCCAATGATATGGATCTGCCGCAAAACTTTCTTGAACAGCTGGCGGAAGCGCAATTAACCAGTGGCCATCAGTTCACTGCAATGGTTGTGGATGACAGCCAGCCGGTACGTAAACAGCTTGAAATCGAACTGAAAATGCTGGGCGCCAAAGTGGCAATGGCCGAATCGGGCGAGCAGGCGCTCGAACTCTCCAGGAATCAGAATTTCGACATTGTGTTTCTTGATGTAATGATGCCTGGTATTGACGGATATAAAGTCTGTAAAGCGCTAAAAAAGGATGCCCGGTATAAGAATGTACCGGTCATTATGCTGACTGGAAAATCGTCTCCATTCGACAAGGTTAAAGGCACTCTGTCCGGATGCGATACCTATCTTACCAAGCCGCTGCAGCATCAGGAGTTCCAGAACGTTACACGTAAATTCATGCCGCGGGCCGCGGTAGGAAACTAGCGATGTGTGTTATATCGCTGGTTTCTCAAATGAGAAATTGGCCTATTCAAAAGGCGAAATATCTATCCTAATGTCAGTTAGCGAAAGCCGAAGGTCGCATTGAGTGATCAATTTTTAAGATGTAATTAATACTTATTTAGAGGGAAGTATTATGGCTATTAATAAAGTGTTACTGGTTGATGATTCGCCAACTGATTTGGCAAACATTCGTTCGATTGTTGCCGATGCGGGTTATTCAGTCGTTACTGCAACTTCCGGCAACGAAGCGGTGGAAGCTGCGATTAAGGAGATGCCAGATCTGATATTCATGGATATCGTCATGGAAGGTGCGGATGGTTACGATGCTTGCCGTGAGATTACTCAGAATGGCAGCACAAAAAATATTCCAGTGGTCTTCGTCACCAGTAAGAACCAGAAAGCCGATCGGGTTTGGGCAGAGCTACAGGGCGGTAAAGCATTCATTACCAAGCCTTATACCCCTGAACAGATCCTCGATCAGATCAGCCAGTTGAACTAGGACAATCCAATGGGTGTTGAACCTGATAACTGGCTGACACCGGAACAGGCCTTAACCAGGTTCAAACGTCCCGATGCGCCGATATTCGAATTTGATTTATCGACTAGAACGCAGCTGAATGCACGCTTTGGTTTTACTCTGGGCAATATCGGCATCCTTGTGCCTGAGGGATCATTGAGTGAGGTGGTGCGAAGTTTTTCCGTCTTCCCGGTCCCTAATACCCGGATATGGATGAGGGGACTCGCCAACCTGCGCGGTAACCTGGTGCCTGTCTATGATCTTGCCTTGATGCTTGGATTATCAGATACACCGATGAAGCCTGAAAATCTTCTGGTTCTTGAAAAAGGCATACGGTCGATTGGTGTTCTTGTCGATAATCTGCCTAGATCAAGAGACCTGAGCAAGTGGCATCCTCTCAAGCACATGCCAAAATTACCCTCGAACATAAATGAATTTGTCAAAGAACTTTACTCAGTCGACGAAATGATCTGGATGAGTTTCGATCATGTTGGATTTTTTGAGTCGATCAAGGAAAAGGTAGCCTGCTAGTCAGGCAGCGTCGTTTTTGAGTAAATCAATCACTAGTGCGGATTTAGTCTGGAGAATATAGTTATGCGATCTCTTAATTTCAGAATGCCTAAGTCGGGTAAGAAGGGCAGGCTCGGGGGTATAAGGATTACCCAGAAGCTGACTGGTCTGCTCATTGGTTTGATGGTTGGATTCGTCGTCATCGGTTTTGCATATTATCAGGTACTTGAATCGGAGAGTGAAGCGATCAGGGTATCCGAGCGTATGGTTCAGTTTGAGAATGGAATTCACGAGGTCCAGGTCGACCTGTTGAATGCGCGTCGAAGCGAGAGTGAATTCTATCTTAAAAAATACCCGATTCTTCTTGGTAAGTTCGATACCCGGATCATTGTGGCCAGTCAGAAGCTGAAAGACCTGACCAGCCTGGTAAAAGGTGAGGGCGACCTGAGTATCATTACACAGCTGGGTGACGCATTCGAGGTCTATCGTGAGCGCTTCATTAAAGCGGCGGAGGCGCAGGTTGAGATAGGCCTGGATGAAAACACCGGTATGTTGGTGGATCTTTATGATAATGCAGATATCCTGGGTCAGGATATCAATAGTCTTAACTACCCGGCTCTGGAAGCTAATTTTCTTAAGATCAGGCAGATCGAAAATGCTTTCCTGATCGAAGAGAAAGACGAACATAAAGAAGCTATGGCCGGGGAGATCGCTGCATTTAGAAGCACCCTGGATAAAAGTAAACTGTCTTCAGCGAATAAGCAGAAAATTCTCAGCGAACTGCTGGCATATGCCGATATCTTTAATCAGATTGCGGTTGCCGTGGATAAGTCCAAAGAGCTGAGGAAAGATGTACAGCTCTCTGTTAAACAGATCGAGCCGCTTTTCGAAGAACTGGTTAATCGAAGCAAGCAGATTATTTCATCGACTCGCCAACAGGCTTCAGATAACCGAAATCAGATCACCGCTTTCTTTATTACCACTATCATGGTTATCGCGGTCCTTGTTTCCATTGCACTATTCCTGCTGGCACGGTCCATTATTTCACCGATGCGTAAACTTCAGGATACGGTTGTTAAGGTAAACGAGGGTGATATTACCGCGAGGGCCCGCCTGAGTCGTTCGGACGAACTGGGTGAACTGGCTGATGCCTTCGACAAACTGCTGGATGAACGTGTAGCCAGTCTGGCGGAAGCCGAGAAGGAAAGTGAAAAACTGAACGAATCGGTAATCGAGATGATCAAGGCGGTAAGTCGACTGGCACAGGGTAAAGACCTGGCGGTTAAGATTCCGGTATCGGAAGATATTACCGGTGCTATCGGAGACTCACTTAACCTGCTGGCCAAGGAAACCGCAAAAACCCTGCGTGACGTTAAGCTGACGTCTGACCAGGTTGCCAATGTATCCAAAGTGGTTAAACAACAATCTGACCACATCATCTCGGTGGCCAACAACGAGCGAAAAGAGGTTGAAGAAACCGCTGTTATGCTGCGCGAATCGGTGAAGGCGATGAATAGCATGGCCAGTGATGCGCAGAATGCGAACGGCCAGGCCGCGAAAACAATCGAGAATACTCAGAATGCGTTGAATACGGTATTGTCGTCTGTCGAGGGTATCAACTCGATTCGAAATACTATCAGTGAGACTGAGAAACGGATTAAGCGACTGGGTGACCGTTCCCAGGAAATCTCCGGTATCGTAAACCTGATTAACAGCATCGCGGAACGTACCCACATCCTGGCATTGAACGCCAGTATGCATGCCGCGTCCGCTGGTGAGGCCGGTCGCGGATTCGCTGTGGTTGCGGACGAGGTACAGCGACTTGCCGAGAATGCACGTGAGGCGACTTCTGAAATCTCCACGGTGGTAAACAATATCCGGGTCGAGACAGCGGATACGGTTACCACCATGAATAATGTAATCAGTCAGGTGGCCGAAGGTACTCGCCTCGCCGAACAGGCTGGACGCAGTATGAAAGAAACTCAGCAGGCGACCGCTGAACTGGTGCGTTCTGTACAGCAAATCGCCGATAGCTCTGTCAAACAGGTGAATATCAGTAAACAACTGCTGGAGCGTGCTCGACAGATCCAGGATAGTACCGAGCAGACAGGTCGTGAACTGTTCGAGCAGACCAAGAGTACGGATACGCTGGTTAAATTCTCGCAGACACTGGTATCGACTGTGGGCGTATTCAGGCTTCCCGGTGAGGGAGGGGCTGAGCCGGCACCTTCAACCGATCCGGAGTTCACCGGGACCGAGGAATTCAAGGCGGCAGGTTGATCATCGATTAGTTTCGATGTTGATCACTATATAAAGAGTCAACGATGAGTTTCCAGGTCATAGATTCATTGCTAGTGACTGAGTCAGTGCGATCGGCGGTGAACGGCTTAAAGCGGATTTCCGAGTCCCTGAACAGGCCGTCTGCCGATTGCGTGGCTCTTTTAATGGAGTACAGGCAGCAACTCCAGGTTGCTTGTACCAGTGTCGATTCAGGTAAATACCCCGGACTGCTGGACCTGGTGCTGATATTCGAAGAAGGCATCGATTTACTACTCGCCCGAGACTATTGTCCGGATACCTATGAAGTTCAGTTCCTCGGAGAATTCGCTGATCTCTTCCTCGATTATCTATCGATGCCGGGCAGCAAGATCGCTGCAGGCATTCTTGTCAAACATTTCAAAAAGACTAAATGGATTCGCCCTGTCAGCCTGGACGAGCACAGAATGCTGATGGATTATATCGTTCAGGGTAAAACTTTACCTGAAAAACCCGTCGAGGATATGGACGTGGTTGACCTCGGACAGATTGATTCAGAACTGGATGTTATTGAAATCGAGCCAGCCGTTGAAGACGATGCTCAGGATGATATGACGTTGTCGCTGGATGATTTCATTGCTGATGACAAGAGTCCGGCCCTGTCCGCTGTAGAAATCGATGAAGACGAAAATGAGAATTCGCAGGCTGCGGAGGTGGAGACTATCAATCTCGACCAGTTTGTTTCGGATGATGATGCTGAAGAAATCGATCTGAACTCATTTGTCGAAGATTCAGAAGCGCAGACCAGCGAAGTGATTTCCCTGGATAGTTTTATAGAGGCATCTCCACAACAGGATTCAGAAGAAGTCAGTACACAGAATGATTCGACAATAACTGAACCATCACCTATAGACTCTTCGGTCAGTGAAAAACACCATGAGTTGATCGGTTTGGTCTGTGCCGAACTTGAAGGCGTGGAAGAACAGATCGAAGACTTAAGAGCTCAAATGGAGGCCGATCTGATCCATAGTGGATTTCAGGGGCTTGCAGAAGAAGCGGAAAATATTGCCAATGCCTGTAGTCTGATCGGGCTTGAAGGACTCAGTCAGGCCGGGCACCTTATTTCTACGAACATCCAGGCTCTGGCTGCACAGCGGGATCTTCCAGATTCGGCTACACGAGAATCGATTTATCAATGGCCTGGTCTGTTGAAGGCATGTCTGGGCGATATTTTCAATATCGATGCCTGTAAACCGTTGCTGGACTATCTGCAGCAACCGTTCTGGCCGGAAGCTACACAAAGTGATTATATCGTTGAACTGGAGAAACTACTGGCTTCCCCTTCATTCGTTGATGAGGAAGTTGAAAGTCGCCAGGTTACTGCAACCCAGGACGATGTTTCTCTGGAGCTTCCTGACGATGTTAATCAGGAGCTTCTGGATGGTCTGTTACAGGATCTTCCAAATCAGACCAGTGAATTTTCCAATGCGATTCAGAGTATCAATTCCGGAGAAGGGCTGGATAATCTTGAAGTTGCACAGCGCATCGCTCATACCTTGAAAGGTGCGGCCAATGTTGTGGGCGTGCGTGGTATCGCCAATCTAACGCATCATCTGGAAGATATTCTGGAAATACAGGCTAAGGCTCTAAAAAGGCCGGGTCAGGAACTGACCGAGGCCCTGCTGGAGGCCGCCGACTGTCTGGAGGCTATGAGCGATGCGCTGATGGGCGTCGACTCAGCTCCGCAAAATGCACTGCAGGTTTTACAGACGGTTCTGGACTGGGCCAATCGACTTGATCAACAGGGAGCTAATGCGGCAAGTGTTACAGTTTCGCCAGAGCTAGAAGAAAACTCGGCGAGCGGTGTTGAGGCGACTGAAAAGCCGACAGAGCCGAGCGAAACGGCGGAGCCCAGAGAGCAGCATGTGCTGGAGAATATGTTGCGAGTCCCGGTAGGCCTGGCTGATGAACTACTACGACTGGCAGGTGAAAATCTTATCTCGACCGGGCAGATTCAGGAACATATCAGAAATATCCTGATAAGCCAGGAATCCATTCGTTTGCATAATCAGGCGTTGCAACAGCTCTCCTTCGACCTCGAACATCTTGTTGATATTCAGGGTGTCGCTGCGCAGCTGAATCAGGGGCAGGACTATAGTGATTTCGATCCGCTGGAGATGGACCAGTTCAATGAAATGCACTCGGTCAGCCGTCGTCTGGTTGAAATTGCCGCGGATGCCGCGGCGTTTGCGGGTAATCTCGAAGGCCAGTTGATCGAGTTGGGCGATCTGGTCGTTGCACAGAATCAGATCCAGAAAGAAAACCAGGATCTCGTACTTCGTACTCGAATGGTTGCGGTTTCGACCATCGTTCAGCGACTCAAGCGTGGTGTTAGACAAGCCTGTCGTCTGACGGGCAAGAAGGCCGATCTGGTGGTTATAGAAAATGACACCATGATGGATAGCGAGGTTCTGAATAGCCTGATCGAACCGTTGATGCATATTCTACGTAATGCGGTCGATCATGGTATCGAGGAAGCAAGAGAACGGATGATGCTGGGCAAACCCGAGAACGGTACGATTACACTGAGTTTCGACCGGGTTGGTGACCAGATCGTTATCAATGTTAAAGATGATGGTAAAGGCCTGAATCTCAATGCGATTAGAGCGCGCGCGGAGCAGCGGGGATTACTCGCACCGAATGTCGATATGACGGATGAGGCTGTCGCGCGACTGATTCTTGAAAATGGGTTCTCAACCCGTGACGAAGTGACTCATGTTTCCGGGCGTGGAATCGGCCTTGATGTTGTCAGCGTCAAGATTCGTGAACTGAAGGGCTCGGTTGCCATCCAGACAGCGCAGGGTGAGGGTTGCGATATCGAACTTCGACTTCCGGTATCCTCATACTCGGCTCACTCGATTCTGGTGCGTATTCGTGAGCATGTGTATGCCATATCAAATCGTGGTATCGAGGAAATTCTCTATCCGGGACTGGGCGAGATCCGCACTATCGGCGAGGAAACCATCTTCCAGATGGACGATCATGCTTACTCCGCGGTGCTGATTGATGAGTTACTGGATATGCCGGACGATCGGCGTGAGATCGATCGTTCAACTCGACCCGTATTGCTGGTCAGAGATGATTCTGGCGCCAGAACAGCGATTCTTGTACAGGACGTGATTGACAGTCGGGATGTGGTCGTCAAGCCACTAGGTCCTTACATGCCGAAGATTGCCGGAGTGATCGGTGCGACCGTATTAGGTGACGGTCGTGTGGCTTCGGTTATCGATATGCCGGAAATGTTGCTCCATCATGCCGGAAAATCACAACACACGGTGGCTCCGGCACAGCATCGAGAGCCAGAGAAGAAGCGCTTGCCCTATGTTCTGGTGGTTGATGATTCGTTAAGTGCTCGTAGATCCCTGGCTCAGTTCGTTCAGGATCTGGGGCTGGATGTTCGAACGGCCCGAGATGGTATGGAAGCAGTTTCCCTGATCGAGGCCAGAAGGCCTGATTTGATGCTGGTCGACATGGAAATGCCGAGAATGAACGGACTTGAATTGACCAGTCATATTCGCGCCAGCAGTCAGACGAACCGTCTTCCCGTGATCATGATTACGTCGAGATCGACCGACAAACATAAAGCAGCTGCGTTGGAGAAAGGTGTTAATCATTTCATGGTCAAGCCTTTCGCTGAAGATGAGCTGGCACAGCATATTACCGATGCCCTGGAAGAAGCGTCATGAGTGTAGTTACTGCAATAAACCAGGCCCATGAATCGAAGAGTCAGGCCATCGATATGTTGAGTGTATCGGTTGATGGTCAATTATTTCTGCTGGAGCGTGATGCTGTGAAGTCATGCCAGAGCATAAAAGGGATCGATACCGGAGAGCCAGTGCGTAAATCAGTCGGCTGGATAGCTTTCGACCATGCGCGATACCCGGTATACAGCATGAATACAGATCTCGATCTAGTCGATGAAATCGATGCAAATCGAAAGCTGTGCCTGGTCATGCCCGAGGCCTCTTGCGCGATTCTCTGTGATGAAATAAAACCGCAACAAATCGATAGCATGATGATCCATAAGATACCCGAATGTATGGCGATTGATTCGACGCCTATCGAAGCATATGCCATCAGCAGTGGAATGGATGGCCTGGATCATACGATCATATTGAGTTCATCGCGTTTAAAACAGTTTATCAACCGGTTCGCACGGTAGTACGGGTAATCATTATGAGTCATGTACCAGCCTGGCTAATGCAGGTAGACAGAGTTTCCAGAGTGGCGGTAGGGCAGATGGAGTTGATCCACATTATCGCTTCGCCGGAATATATCGAAGTCCCCCATGCGCCTGAATATTGCCACCGCGCCGTGTTCTGGAATGATCGGTTGATACCCGTGGTAGACCTGTCGGTTCTAACAACAGGCGCATCCGCTTTTTATCAGCATAATTCTGTTGCAGTTGCCCTGTACTGGAATCAGCAGGGAAACGAGTTGCTCTATGGCGGTATTCAATTAACTGATATGCCGGTTCTGGAACAGGTGTCTGACGATCAGGCGGTCGAACCGCAACTGCTATCGAATAAATGGCGCGCCTTATCCTTGTCTGCGTTTAAGTCACAGGCCGGTGAGATTGTCCCGATTATCAACATACCGACTTTGTTTTCTACCGAGATTGGTGCAGTATTGCCTTCCTAGTCGATTTCTATGTGGTCTTAAATGATTCATTCCCGGCCATCTGAACCTGAGCATGATGTTTCAGATTTAATTCTTTCCGCAACTCGCGGACTGCACGGAAAGCACTACTTTCAGTCGATGTTCGAGACATTGCTGAAAACGGGGGAAGTGCAGTTCTGTAGCATATATGAGATTTATGACCCCGGTCAGCCTCCACTCCAGATACTCAATTATCCAGATATCGCATATCAACACGACATCCAGCAGGCATTGCTGCGATCGCTCGATGACAATGCATCAGTATTATCCGGATACTATGAGTTGTCTCCCCTGGAAGGCCAGGCGCAGACACGTAATATTGTATTCCCATTGTCGACCGGCACCGATATGCCGACAGCGATCCTGTTGCTGACTTGTAGTCAGCCCTTTGCAGAGCAGCTGAAAAAACTTGTCGAGAGTGAGCTTGGCGATCGGCTGGCCGTTGAAGTCGAAGCTTATCGTTTAAGACGGACTGCTGAGAAAACGGGTAACGATCTTCGTTATTTTGTGGAAACATCAAGGGATATGATCTGGGAGCTGGATCTGGACGGCCGTATTATTAATGTGAATCGCTCGTCGATCATGATTTACGGTTACTATCCGGATGAGATGAAAGGCATGCATTTTTCCCGGCTCATGTCGCATAAAGCCGCTGAGGAATACCAAACCTATCTGGATCGCTCGATTCAGGGGAACGGTATATACGATATTGTTGCCAATCATCTGAACAAGCACGGTCGGCCGATCCAGGTTATCTATAATGCCAAACCCAAATACTCGGTGGCAGGTGAATTACTGGGTTTTGTCGGTACGACGACTGACATTACTGAGTCAGTTCGTGCACAGATTGCCATCCGCAATAATAGCGAGCTGTTCTCAGCTATTCTTGCCCGGTTGCCGGTAATTTTCTTTCGTGTCGATGAAAATGGTTACCTTGTCGATATCCGAGGCCAGGGACTCAAGCGCATGGGGGTCGACGATATGGCCTGGGTAGGGCGGCCGGGTTATGGGCTTTTCGTCGGTATGGACGAGATGATCGATTCGGCGCTTTCCGGTAAAACAGTTCATTTCAAATCCAGCGGTACCTATGAAGGGAGTCCCTGGTGGTTTTACATCTCCATGTTTTTTGATAGCTGGTCGGGTCTGGGTGCGGTAGGTTTTGCCGTCGATATCACTGATCAAATGGAGAGTGAAGAGAAACTGGTCGAGCTGTTGAAAGATAACCAGATTCTGGCCAAACGACTGGTTGAAGTGCAGGAAGAAGAGCGCCGCAACCTGTCCCGTGAGCTACATGATGAACTCGGTCAGTCCATTACTGCGGTGAAAAGCCTGGCGACCGCCATTACCGCGGCGGCTGGAGACAGTTATTCAGAGATTCGTAGTCTCGGGAATTCCATCGTCGATCTGTCCGGGCGGCTGTATGAGGTGGTCAATAGCCTGATGAGGCGGCTGCGGCCGGACATCCTCGATAGCCTGGGTTTCAAGGAAACCATCAACAGCTGTCTGAGCAATTCGCATCTGGAACGGACCGGGGTGAATTGCCAGTTGCAGATCAGGGGTAAGGTGGAGAATCTCAATGAAGTGGTGCAGGTGACGGTATACCGAATAGTGCAGGAATGCCTGACCAACATCTCCAAATACGCCATGGCATCGAATGTCAAAGTCTATATAGAGCGCCAGCAGCAATCGGAAGCTGGCAGGACCGGACCAGGCGCGGATACCCTGTTGATTCGGGTCAGCGATGATGGCGTTGGTATGGATCTGGATGCCGACGCCAGTAGTTCTGTAGCGGCACCCAAGATGGGGCTACAGGGCATCAAGGAGCGGGTGACTGCATTGGGCGGGGCGCTGCGTATCGATACGGCCC
>CBDULQ010000082.1:0-13955 GCA_965368115.1 uncultured Gammaproteobacteria bacterium
CAACATATTTTTCGCCCCATATCTCCATTTAAATGACCTTGTTAAATGACCTGCGCCTGCCCAGAGCCTAAAGACGCAACAAAAACAATTTTAAATACAATTACTTAAGCTTAAGTCGGTCAACCACTTTGTGATTGACCAGGTGCTGATCGATGATTTCATCGATATCCTGTTCATCGAGGAAGGTATACCAGGTCTCTTGCGGATAAATCACCATGACCGGCCCCTCGCTGCAACGATCCAGGCAGCCAGCACTGTTGATCCTCACGCCACCCGGCCCGGACAACCCCAGATCCTTGATACGCTGTTTGGCGTATGCTCGCAGCTGCAACGACCCGGAACCGGCACAACACAGCTCATTGCCCTCGCGTTGATTGGTACAGATAAATACATGATATTTGTAGTAAGACATTAACTGATGACCGACTTTTCTATATTATCTCGAGCATTATACCGCCCTCTAATGTCTACGTAGCAATCGATTGAACAGCTCAATTTCATCTACCGATACCCTGGCCAAAGTCGATCAGTGTGTAATGTGTGGCATGTGCCTGCCGCATTGCCCAACCTATGCCGTATCCCAGCACGAGTCTGAATCTCCAAGGGGGCGCATTTCCCTGGTCAAGGCATTGCTGGAGCACCGAATCGATGTCGATGCCGGCCTCATCGAGCATCTGGACACCTGTCTCGGCTGCATGGCCTGCCAGGCCATGTGCCCGTCACAGGTGGCTTATGGCGATATCATTGCAAGCGCCAAAGCGCTGACTTTCCCGCAACGACAGCCTGCTCGAGCAGAGCAACGGGTCGCCCGCTGGTCACTGCAACCCTCGCGCATGGCGACCTTGAGCCGAATCGCTCAGCCCTTGAAACTGGGCCAGATCACCGAATGGCTGGGCCGTCTTGTTCAGGCTCCCGCACTGGCAAACCAGGGTTTTACATTGAGTCAGGCGCACCCGGCACGATTTCGGACCCACTACCCCGGAGGGCAGACACAAGCGCCACGCATCCTGTTGTTTACCGGCTGCCTGGGATCGGTGCTGGATGCGCAATCGCTACAACATAGCATCCAGCTACTTAATCGCCTGGGCTACGACGTCGAGGTTCCTGAGAGCCCCACCTGTTGCGGCGCTTTACACCAGCATCGAGGTGATCAGGCGACCAGCGATCGACTGCTGGAAGAGAACAGAACGCTGTTCCAGGCAGCCAATGTCGAACGGATTCTATTCACGGCCAACGGTTGCGGTGCATTTCTGCAACAGCAACTGACCGAAACACCTGTTCAGGATATGGTGACATTTCTGCTCGATCAGCTAACGCGCTCAACATGGGAGATTCGCCCCCTGAACAAGCGCGTGATGATCCATGAAAGCTGCAGCTCCCGTTTCAAATTGAATATTGGGGGCAGCACCCGAAAACTGCTCGAGCTCATTCCCGAAATTCAGCTAATCGACTTCAGTCACAGCCCCGGCCATTTGTGCTGTGGCGCCGGCGGCATGCATCAGATCAGCCATCCGCAAATCACCCGGCAGCTCGCGACCATCAAAATCGACGAGTTGGTTCAGGCGGGGCCTGACATTCTGGTGTCCGATAACTATGCCTGTGCACTCAATCTTAAACACCGGTTACGCGACCAGGGCTCCGAAGTGGATATAGTTCACCCGGTCACCCTACTCGTGTCACAGCTATCGTGATAGCCTTGCCAGCAACCATCGTGAGAGTTTCTGTATGAGACACCTGACAGCCCTTGATCAATTCATCGTCCAGGCCGACCACGCCTTACGTACGGTACTGGGACGCCCCAAGATTACCGAACGCCCCAATCCGGCCGAAGACGCTCTTGACGTCGAAATGGATGCGACTGAACGCAAACACGCGGCCGGCCTGATGAGAGTCAATCATTCCGGGGAAGTCTCCGCCCAGGCGCTGTACCAGGGACAGGCCCTGACCGCACGACTTGAAGAAGTCCGACACAGTATGGAAAGAGCGGCGCAGGAAGAGAACGATCACCTGGCCTGGACCGAACAACGTTTGCAGGAGCTGAACAGCCGCAAGAGCCTGTTAAACCCTCTGTGGTACACAGGATCGTTTGCCATCGGCGCGTTCGCCGGAGCCATCGGCGACAAGTGGAGTCTGGGTTTTGTGGCCGAAACCGAGCACCAGGTGATCCGCCACCTGGACGATCACCTGGCCCAGTTACCCGAGCAGGACATCAAGAGCCGGCTCATACTGGAGCAGATGAAAGAAGATGAAGCCCATCATGCAACGGTGGCTCTGGAAGGCGGGGGAGCCCCTCTTCCATTACCAGTAAAATTGCTGATGAAAGCCATGTCAAAAGTCATGACCACCAGCGCCTATTACATTTGAAGCACCCGCAGCCAGAAACGGCTGAATAGAAAAATCGATAATTCCGCCGGACGGGAGTCAGACTACCTGTCGTGCAGAATCGACGGGCGTGGAGATTGCCGACACCGGTCTGGCTTCAAGCTTTACCAGGCTGGCGATCTTCCTGAGCAGTTCGGCCTTGTCGACCGGTTTTTTCATGTAATCGCGAGCCCCGAGCTTTAAACCCCAGGCCTTGTCCGAATCCTGATCCGAACCACTGATAATGATAATCGGGATGTGCCGGGTATCCGGCTGTCGTGTGAGATAGCGAGTGGCCTGAAAACCGTTGATTTCAGGCATGACGATGTCCATCAGAATGATATCCGGCTTCTGGTGGCGAGCAACCAGAATAGCCTGGCGGCCATTTTCGGCAGTCATGGTGTTAATGCCGACTGCATTCAGCATCTTCTCCATAACGTGTAACTGGGTGCGAGAATCGTCGACCACCAGTACGTTCAGATTTTCCAGTCCCCGGATTGGTTCTGAAGGTCTGGCTTTATCTTTGTTGCGCTGAAGCCAACGCGAGATGGAAATATTTTTCATTTAAAGGAATACCGGTTTAATCATCGAGCAGCCACAAACATTAGCCGGTTCGATCGGGGAAAGGATTGTAACGAATGGGCACGACCAGTGTCAGTGCTATTCGTCGGGGAATCGGATAGTCACCACCGGACGATTATGTTCATCCTTGTGCGCCATCAGGTGCAGGGTAACAGGCTCAGGTTGACGGCGAGCTTCCGCGCCATTGGGCACCCGGTAAACACGGAAATCATATTCGACGTCTTCATTACGACCATGTAGCGCGCTGGCAGCCATAAACAGTACATGACGCAGACGCTGCAGTATCGCAAGCTCGTCGTAGGACTTGCCATCTTTTGAGCGCAGATCGACACAATCGGCCCAGACATCGGCGGTCATGAACACCGGACGGCGGAAATTAAACAGACGTGCAGTGCTGGTGACATCCCGAAGATCTGGGTTCTGCTCGACGTCTAGATGATAATTGTCTTCGGGGTACATGACTGTTGCCATTGATTATTCATCCGGGTGTTTGATGGTGATCACAGGCTGATTGTGTTGATCATTGTGAGCCACCAGTTTAAGCGTTGTTGCCTGAGGATGACGATTTTCACTGAAATTCGGGACCCGGTGAATTCGAAATTCACACTCCAGATCCTTGACCCGCCCGTGCAGCGCACTGGATGCCATGAATAACACATGTCGGAGGCGCTGCAGGACCGCCAGTTCATCCAGACTACGGCCATTCTGATCCATTAGTTCGACACAGTCGTGCCATACACTATCGGTCAGAAAAACAGGACGGTTAAAATTGAACAGACGAGCTGTACTGGTTACATCTCGGACTGATTTTTCCAAACCGTAATCGGATTGTACACCTGTCTGGATATTCATAACCGCCACTACTCCACTAATACATTGTCATTTTAGGCAGTAATTTCTGCCGTATTTGTTAATCGTCTCACAAAAGGCCTAAATACCTAATATATAGACATTTTTTAGTATTTATACCTAATTTTTCAAGAATATTTACGCTAAATATCCAATTTTTCCAAACTAAAAGGGAAAACTCCCTCCATTTTTTCCTGAAATTAGCGCATTTCAATAAACAAAATCAATTAAAAATACTTCGACAAACGAATTTACCTATTGCAGCAGATACCTTCATGACACCTGACTCAATCATTCGGTGTCGAACTAAGCTCGATCTCTTCCTGGATGCCCAGACCATTTTCGACCGCAGCCACCACTCGATCCAGCACCGGTTCCAGTGAACGACTGTTCAGTCGCTTCCGGTCAATGTTTTCCACCCAGCCGAAAAGGGATGTTTTCAACTGTTCCCGCGTTCTGACATACTCAACAATATCGAACGCGATGCGCCGATATTCGCTCAATGTCGGCGCTACTCCCAGTGCGGCAAATACTTCACCCAGCGGCTCCAGCCATTCCAGGCACGACAAATCGAGCCCCAGAGATTCAGGCTGTACCACATGGTTCTCATCGGGCTGGGCATTAACCCAGATCCTGAAACTGCTTTGCTGGAGGGAATGATACAGCTCTTCCGATGAGATCAGAAAAATCAACAAGTTCTGAGGATTAGCATAAAATTTTGCGTCGCTGTAAGCCCAGACCTTGCTCTTAGTAAATTCGTACAGGCGGATATGTTGCTGGAACTCCGCCTTATGGAGCTGATCGATAATCAGCACAGTGGTGTCAGCTTCGCTCAAAGCACATGCCTCTGTCATCACCCGATCGAATGGTTCGGTAGGGGACTGTTCCACTATTTCATCACCAACATGGACTTTCACCGTTTCAGGAGTCCGTTTTTCCACGCCAAATTCAAAGTACAGTACGTGTTCATAATTCAACGCCTGACCCAGGGCATGAGCAAATGCCGTCTTGCGCCGACCAGGATCGCCATCCACGTACAGGCAGCGGATGGTATCCAGCGGATTATTCAGAAAGCACTGAATCGCGAAATCGTAATTATCTCGGGATTCAAAACCATATTCTGCTAGGCTTCTTTGCAGTGGAAACGTCATGACTGATCTTATAAGTTATTAATTTTCTATTGGGTAAAAAGTATACAGGTAGTGTATGTCAGATAAGCATGATCTGGAATTATTGATTCAGGGACACATACCCATCATCAATATCGAAACTTTTGAAGAACGCAGAGCGCTGGATCAACTGGTAAAAACCGCTACTCGAACGTTCGTTCCGATCTTCAAATGGACCGTCACCGACGGATTGAGGCGCCTGGATATCGAACTGGGCAATCAGAAGCACGTCTCCGATCCCAAGGATGTGCTGGAACACATCAAGGCCGCGCAGTTGCAGGGCCTGTATGTCTTACTCGACTTCAATGCCTATTTAACCGACCCGCTCAATCAACGCCTGGTCAAGGAAATCGCCATGATGTTCGATGGCCAGCCGGGCAAACTGATCTTCGTCAGTCACCAACTGGAACTGCCTCCGGGCCTGGAACACTTAAGCGCGGGTTTCCAGCTTCGACTACCCAGCCAGGATGAGCTGTCATCACTGGTTCAGGACGAGGCACGGCAATGGCAGCAACAGAGCCGCCAGCGCGTACGTACCGATAAGACGACACTTGGCCGACTAACCCAGAACCTGTCCGGGCTCAGTTTCAATGATGCCCGCCGACTGATCCGTCAGGCCATTATCGATGATGGCGCGATCACCGAGTCCGACCTCCCGGAAGTCATGGAAGCCAAGTATCGCCTGCTCAACCGCGATGACATCCTCGCCTTCGAATACGAAACCGCGCGCTTCTCCGAAGTCGGCGGCATGGCTCGACTTAAACACTGGCTGGTGCAACGCCAGGCGGCTTTCCACGATCCCGGCAATCTACCCAAAGGCCTGGATCGACCAAAAGGTATTCTGCTGCTCGGTGTGCAGGGCTGCGGCAAAAGTCTGGCGGCAAAAGCGGTATCCGGTGTCTGGGGTATTCCGCTGTTGCGGCTGGATTTCGGTCGTCTGTACAACAAATACGTCGGGGAAACGGAGCGCAACATGCGCCAGGCCCTGCATACGGCAGAAGTGATGGCGCCCTGCGTCCTGTGGATCGATGAACTGGAAAAAGGCATCTCATCGGGCAGTGACGAAGAAGGCACGTCGAAACGCCTGCTCGGCACCCTGCTGACCTGGATGGCGGAAAACCAGCATCCGGTGTTCATTGTCGCCACCGCAAACCAGATCGATGCCCTGCCCCCTGAACTGATTCGAAAGGGCCGCCTCGATGAAATATTTTTTGTCGATCTGCCCAGTGATCCGGTCCGCAAACAGATTTTCCAGATCCATCTGGACAAGCGCGATATCCCGTTAAGCGGAATCGATCTGCCGCGCATCGTCGAAGCCAGCGACGGTTTTTCCGGAGCCGAGATCGAGCAGGCCGTGGTCTCCGCTTTATACGCCAGTCATAGCAACGGCGCCCAGCTGGATACCGACAGTCTGCTGCAGGAAATCAGCCAGACCCGGCCACTTTCCGTCGTCATGGAGGAACAGATTCAGCAATTGAGATACTGGGCCAGTCAGCGCACCGTACCCGTCGATTAGAAACGCTTGGACAGGGTAAACCGACGCCGCACGTCACGTAAAATCACAAACAGCCAGGGCCAGATAATCGCGCCCACCAGGCTGGGCATGAAATAACTCACCAGGTCTTCGGGCGCCTGGCCGACAATACCGCTTACCCACAACACCAGCAGTTGCTTGATCAACAACAGAACCAGAATGACCAGCGATTGCTGCAACAGGGAAAACACGCGGATACGCTGATACTCCAGCATCACCAGATAGGCCACCAGCACCAGGCCCAGCGCATGCTGTCCCAGGATGGCACCCTGTGTCACATCCAGCAACAAACCGAACACCCAGGCAATCGTTACTCCGACATGTTCCGGCAGGGCCATCACCCAGTAGATCATCACCAGAGTGACCCAGTCGGGCCGGAAATGCGCGGCCCAGTTCGGCAGTGGCAGCATCACCAGCATCAGCGCCACAATCATGCTGGGCAAAACCACTCGGTAGCATTTACTCGCCAGCATCGGGGGCCTCCGCTTCGGGTTGATCTGTCACCTGTGCTGCATCTGCATCCGTAGCGTCATCAGTCTCAGGCGAGACCTGTGGATCCGTTTCGCTGGCATTCTCGGCTTCGGCTTCGGCATCCGCTGCCACCTCGGTGGGTGGCGGATTGTGCCACACCAGCAACACCTCCCGACTACGATCCAGATGAGCCACCGGTTCGGCCTGCACGACAGCGAAGGTCTCCCCCGCCGGCCGGTCGATTTCAGTAATCCGGCCCACCGGATAATTGGGCGGGAAACGCCCACCCAGTCCTGAGGTCACGATCAGGTCGCCGATTTCGATTTCCGCGTTATGGGGAATGTAGCGTAGCTCAAGCAAACCGGCATGTCCGGTACCGAAAGCGGTACTGCGTAGTCCGTTGCGATTAACCTGCACCGGAATGGCATGACTCGGATCGGATATCAGCATCGCGGTTGAAGACTGGTTGCCGGCATGAATCACCTGCCCCATGACGCCCCAGGCGTCGATGATCGGCTGTCCCAGGTAGACGCCCTGTGAGCGCCCTTTGTTCAGTACCACCTGTTGCCGATAGGGATCCAGGTCGATGGACAGTAACTCGGCAATCAACACCTGCTCGCCGACTTTAGGGCGCGCACTGAGCATCTTGCGCAGGCGCTCGTTTTCCTTTTCCAGAATACTCAGCTTCTGCAAACTGACCTGGGCACGCAACTGCTGCTCACGCAGTTCGCGGTTTTCATCCAGCAGGGTGCGATGGGACGACATGGACTCGTCGACCCAGCCGGCGAAATCCGCCGGAAGATTAACCAGGAAACGCAGGGGATAAATAAAATAGGATTCGATGACGCCGCGGGCGGTTTCCAGATGATGCCAGCGGTGGTCAGCCGTCATGATCATGACCGAGGCGATGATCAGGAGTATCGTGCGCAGGGTAACCGAAGGCCCCCGCATGAATAACGGCTGCATAGGCTCACATTGGTGTTATTGGCTTTTACTCGACCGCGAGAAAATCGCCGCCATGCTCATCAATCAGTTCCAGCACCCGGCCGCCACCGCGGGCCACACAGGTCAGCGGCTCCTCCGCCATAATCACCGGTAAACCGGTTTCTTCCATCAACAGACGATCCAGATCACGCAGCAGCGAACCGCCACCGGTCAGCACGATACCGCGCTCGGCCACATCCGCACCCAGTTCCGGCGGCGTCTGTTCGAGAGCGGTTTTGACGGCGCTGACGATACCATGCAGGGGCTCCTGCAGGGCCTCGAGAATTTCGTTACTGTTCAGGGTGAAGCTGCGTGGAATACCTTCCGACAGGTTGCGCCCCTTAACTTCGATTTCCAGCAGTTCCTTACCCGGATAGGCTGAACCAATCTGATGCTTGATGCGCTCAGCGGTCGCTTCACCGATGAGAATGCCGTAATTACGGCGCACATAACTGATAATCCCTTCATCAAACTTGTCACCACCGATCCGCACCGAGGCCGAATATACGATGCCGTTCAACGAGATCACCGCTACTTCTGAGGTACCACCACCGATATCCAGCACCATGGAACCGCGCGGCTCATCGACCGGCATTCCGGCACCGATGGCTGCGGCCATGGGTTCTTCGATCAGGTAGACCTTGCGTGCACCAGCGCCGGCTGCGGATTCCTTGATGGCCCGTCGTTCCACCTGGGTCGCACCACAGGGTACGCAGATCAGCACCCTTGGGCTGGGACGCAGCATGGCACTTTCGTGCACCTTGCGAATAAAATGCTGGAGCATTTTCTCGGTAACATGGAAATCGGCGATGACGCCGTCGCGCATCGGACGGATAGCGGTGATATTCTGCGGGGTACGACCCAGCATGCGTTTCGCTTCGTGCCCGTAGGCTTCGATAGCCTTCGGACCGCCCGGCCCCCGATCCTGGCGAATCGCAACCACCGATGGCTCGTCGAGAACGATACCTTTACCTCGTGCATATATTAATGTGTTGGCGGTGCCAAGATCGATGGATAAGTCGTTGGAAAAAAGTCCACGTAAGCGATTAAACATTGTGTGTGATCGACCTTATTTATAATTCTGGGATAAATAAAAAATCTGGCAGTTTTCTGGAGGTTAGCCCAAATTCGGAGAACCAGGATAAATTTCTGGCCACTTAGGTGTGAGATGCGAATTCATTCAAGCTGCACCGCAGTCGCTCGGATTCGACACCAACGGCATGAACCATGAATTGATCGGAGGCCCCCTGGACCGCTACTCTAGCAATGTGTCCAGTTTAGAGCAAGCTTGGCGGTAGTTTCGACGTGTATAATATGCTAATTTTGCGCGGTTTTAGACACTTTATATTGGCCTGAGCGGAGATCACCATGTCATTGGGACCCGATGATGTAAAAAACATTGCCCACCTTGCACGACTCAACATCAACGAGTCGGACATCGAACAATATGCATCCAGCCTGTCCAGCATTCTGGATCTGGTGGAACAGATGAATTCGGTGAATACCGAGGGTGTCACGCCAATGGCTCATCCACTGGATGTTGCCCAGCGCCTGCGCGAAGATGAAGTACTGGAAAGCAACCAGCGCGAAGATTTCCAGAAAATAGCACCGGCCACTGAAGACGGCCTGTATCTGGTCCCCAAAGTGATCGAATGATCCGTCAGGCTTAAACGAGAATATCTATGTACCATTCCAGAACTCTGGCCCAGTTGTCCGCCATGCTCGAAGCCGGTGAAGTCAGCTCCGTCGAGCTGACCGAAGCCTACCTGCAACGCATCCGCGAACTGGACGGCCAGCTCAACAGTTTCGTCACCGTTACCGAATCTCAGGCGCTTGAACAGGCACATCAGGCGGATGCACGACGCGCTGCCGGACAGTCCGGTCCCCTGACCGGTATACCCATGGCGCACAAGGACATCTTCTGTACCCGAAATGTCAGAACCAGTTGCGGCTCCCGCATGCTGGACAATTTCGAAGCACCCTACAACGCCACCGTGGTCGAACACCTCAATGAAGCGGGCATGGTCATGCTGGGCAAAACCAACATGGACGAATTCGCCATGGGTTCGTCCAACGAAACCAGCTTCTACGGCGCTGTGAAAAACCCCTGGAACACCGACATGGTGCCCGGCGGTTCATCCGGTGGCTCCGCGGCATCCGTAGCGGCACGCATCACGCCGGCCGCCACCGGCACCGACACCGGCGGCTCGATTCGCCAGCCGGCATCGCTGTGCGGCATCACCGGACTTAAACCAACTTATGGTCGCGTATCCCGTTACGGCATGATCGCCTTCGCATCCAGTCTCGATCAGGCCGGGCCGATGGCGCAAAGTGCCGAAGACTGCGCATTGTTGCTCAATGCCATGGCCGGTTTCGATCGCCGCGATTCCACCTGTGTGGATCAGGACGTACCCGATTATTCGGCACAACTCAACGACGATCTCAATGGACTGAAAATAGGCCTGCCGAAAGAATACTTCGGCGAAGGTCTGGACGCCGGCGTCGCCGCCGCGGTCGATGCCGCGATTGCCGAATATAAAAAACTGGGCGCCGAAGTGGTCGACATCAGTCTGCCTAACACACACCTGGCGGTGCCGGTTTACTATGTGGTGGCGCCCGCGGAATGTTCCTCCAACCTGTCACGCTTCGACGGTGTGCGCTTCGGCTACCGCTGCGCCGATCCTCAGGACCTGGAAGATCTGTACAAACGCTCCCGCGGCGAAGGCTTCGGCGAGGAAGTGAAACGCCGCATCATGGTCGGTACCTATGCCCTGTCCGCAGGCTACTACGATGCGTATTACCTGAAGGCACAACAGATTCGCCGACTGATTTCCGAGGATTTCAAACAGGCTTTCGAACAGGTCGACGTGATCATGGGACCGACTTCACCCACCACCGCATTCAACATCGGTGACAAGGCGGACGACCCGGTATCTATGTACCTGTCGGACATTTACACCATCGCCGTTAACCTGGCCGGTTTACCGGGCATGTCGATTCCTGCAGGTTTCAGCAATAACATGCCTGTGGGCTTACAGATTGTCGGCAATTATTTCGACGAAAGTCGCCTGCTCAATGTGGCTCACCGCTACCAGCAGGCCACCGACTGGCATCTGCAGATTCCGGAAGGTTTTAAATAATGATGCGACGCGATCGGCTATGTCACGTCACACCCGTTTTTGAATGAGGCATCAATATGGAATGGGAAACCGTTATCGGTTTGGAAATCCACACCCAACTGGCGACGAAAAGTAAAATCTTTTCCTCCGCCTCCACCGCCTATGGCGCGGAACCCAACACCCAGGCCTGCGCCGTCGATCTGGGCCTGCCCGGCGTATTGCCGGTAGTGAATAAGGAAGTCGTGCGCATGGCCGCCATGTTCGGCCTGGCGACCGGCTCCACCGTCGCACGCCGCTCGGTGTTCGCGCGTAAAAATTATTTCTATCCGGACCTGCCCAAGGGCTACCAGATTTCTCAGTTCGAACTGCCCATCGTGCACGACGGCACAATGGATATCGAACTGGAAGACGGCACCACCAAGACCATCGGTATCACCCGTGCTCACCTGGAAGAAGACGCCGGTAAATCACTGCACGAAGACTTTCACGGCATGACCGGCATCGACCTGAATCGCGCCGGCACACCGCTGCTGGAAATCGTGTCCGAACCGGACATGCGTTCCGCCAAAGAAGCCGTCGCCTACATGAAAAAACTGCACTCGCTGGTCCAGTACCTGGGTATCTGCGACGGCAACATGGCGGAAGGCTCATTCCGTTGCGACGCCAATGTCTCTATTCGCCCCAGGGGCCAGAAAGAATTCGGGACCCGTGCCGAGCTGAAGAACATTAACTCTTTCAAGTTCGTCGAACGCGCTATCAACTTTGAAATCGAGCGTCAGATCGATGTCCTGGAAGGCGGCGGCGAAGTCGTCCAGGAAACCCGTCTCTATGATGCGGACAAAGACGAAACCCGTTCCATGCGTAGCAAGGAAGAAGCTAACGACTACCGTTACTTCCCTGACCCGGATCTGCTGCCGATCATCATCGACGACGACTATCTGCAACAGGTTCGCGACAGCCTGCCGGAACTGCCCGAGCAGAAACGCCAGCGTTTCATCGACGAATACCAGTTACCGGAATACGATGCGGGCGTCATTACCGCATCGCGTGACACGGCAGATTATTTCGAAACCGTGGTCAAACAGTCGGGCTGTGAGGCCAAACTGGCCGCTAACTGGGTGATGGGCGACCTGTCCGGTCGGCTCAATAAAGAAGATCTGGACATCAAACAATCACCGGTCGATGCCGACACCCTGGCCCAGTTACTGAAACGCATTGGCGACAAAACCATCTCCGGTAAAATGGCGAAAGACGTGTTCGGCAAACTCTGGGAACAGGAAGGCAGCGTCGACGACATCATCGACAAGATGGGCGGCGGCCAGATCACCGATGCTTCCGCCATCGAAGCGATTATCGACGAAGTCATCGCCGCCAATCCGCAACAGGTGGAGCAGTACCGTTCCGGCAAGGACAAGGTATTCGGTTTCTTTGTCGGCCAGGTGATGAAAGCCTCCAAAGGCAAAGCCAACCCGGCCCAGGTGAATGACATTCTGAAGGCCAAACTGCAGGGCTGAAGCTGAACATGTCTGACAACGATCGCCTGTATCGATTCATCATCGAAAACACCCGGGTGCGCGGAGAACTGGTGCGCCTCAATGCCACCTGGCAGGCGATACTGGAACGCGCCGACTATCCGCCGAATGTGCGCAATATCCTGGGCGAAGCCATGGCCGCCTGCACCCTGCTGGCGGCGACTATTAAATTCCAGGGTTCATTGATCATGCAGATTCGCGGTGACGGCCCTTTACACCTGCTGGTGGCCCAGGCCAGCTCGCAACGCACCCTGCGCGGTATCGCACGCTGGAACGATGACGTGCCGGATCACGATCTGCAGGCGATTTTTGGCAATGCGCAAATGGTTGTCACCATGGAACCCGAGGAAGGCGATGCCTACCAGGGCATCATCGAACTCAAGGGCGACAGCCTGAAAGAAGCCATCGAATACTATTTCATGCAATCGGAACAACTCAATACCGCACTCTGGCTGGCCTGTGACGATGAAGTCTGTGCCGGTTTCCTGTTGCAGGAACTGCCCGGTGCTGATCTACCCGAAGAAGACTGGGACCATGCCCGTATCCTGGCTGACACGCTCAGCCAGAACGAGCTGCTCGAGCTGGATGCCAAACAGATACTGCTTCGTCTCTACCACGAAGACGATGTGCGCCTGTTCGATCCGGAACCCATCAGTTTCCGTTGCGGCTGCTCGCGTGAGCGTATCGGCCAGGTGCTGGTTTCCCTGGGCCATCAGGAAGTCCAGGACATCCTTCAGGAGCAGGGCAAGATCGAAGTTGACTGCGAGTTCTGCAATGCCCACTACGAATTCGACCCGGTCGACGCAGAGGCCCTGTTCGCCACCAGCAACCCTCCCGACGTACCCAGCACAAAACATTAAAGCGTCTATACTCAGGGTGTTCGATCCCCTGCGGATCATTGCCCTTAAATTCATTGAGCCGGGACCGCCATGCCTTTAAATGCACACTTCGATCAAAACGACAAGAAACTGGTCATTTCCGTCAGTGGCGATTTTGATTTTTCGCTGCATCAGGATTTTCGCAAGGCCTATGAAAACGTGAGCGCCAGCCAGATCATTGTCGATCTGCGCAACACCGAATACATGGACAGTGCCGCACTGGGCATGTTATTGCTGCTGTCCGAATACTATCCCGGCAAATCCGTCAGCCTGCGCGGCTGTAGCGATTACATCAAGGAACTGCTGCAAATCGCTCACTTCGACAAAACCTTCAAGATCAGCTGACCTGTCGACAAACACCACCGCGGCGCTGGTCTCCGGCGCCGGAAAAACCCTTGCCCTGCTGCATCACCGTATGCGCGCCGCCGAAATAGAGATTCAGTTCCGGCCACAACCGAGCGTCGGCACAGGTTTGG
>CBDULQ010000083.1:0-13819 GCA_965368115.1 uncultured Gammaproteobacteria bacterium
TTTTATCGATGATGAACATCACCAGACGAGCAAAGAATATCAGCCCCATGTACAACAGCCACCAGCTCAGCAGAAAATGATCCACCACCGACCACAGTGCAAGGCTGAGTACGATGGCCAGGGCGAAACTGATCACGTTGCTGACATTGGCATTCTCGGACACCAGCATGACCTGTTCGCGACGGATTTTTTTCAGGTTCTTGCTTTTGTCGAGCGACTCGTCCTGGAATAGGAAATTGAGCATGAATCAATGGCTTAAGTAAGGGACTAGACTTATTTAATAGTCGAAAGCCGCGCGTTCCGCCAGCATGCGGAAGGAAATAGGGCCAGGCTAGCCCACCGAACCGTATTGCTGCTGCTGGCCCAGCCAACGTTGAATCAGCCAGGGCACCTGTTGTGGATGATCCAGTGCCAGTTGCTCCGCCACCTGCTTCACCTCCGGCAGCAAGGCCTCGTCGCGTACGATGTCGGCGATGCGGAATTGCATCAGCCCGGTCTGCCGGGTCCCCAGCACTTCACCGGGACCGCGCAGCTCCAGATCTTTCTGGGCAATTTCGAAACCGCTGGTACTTTCACGCATCACCGTGAGCCGGGTACGCGCCAGTTGCGACAAGGGTTTACGATACATCAGCACACAGTGACTCGCTTCACTGCCACGACCGACCCGACCACGCAGCTGGTGCAACTGGGCCAGGCCGAGACGCTCGGCGTTTTCGATGATCATCAGCGTGGCATTGGGGACATCCACACCGACCTCGATCACCGTGGTGGCAACCAGCAAATCCAGTTCGCCCTGCTTGAAACTCAACATCACCTGCTCTTTATCGGCCGGTTTCATACGGCCGTGAACCAGACCGATGCGCAGTTCCGGCAGGGCCTGCTGCAACAGTACCGCGGTGTCTTCCGCCGCCTGACATTGCAACACATCCGATTCTTCGATCAGGGTACACACCCAGTAGGCCTGTCGGCCTTCGGCACAGGCACTACGCACCCGCTGCACGACCTCGTCACGCCGCTCCTCGGCGATCGCCACGGTTTTGATCGGTGTGCGTCCCGGCGGCAGTTCATCGATGACCGAGTAATCCAGATCAGCATAGGCGGTCATGGCCAGGCTGCGTGGAATCGGTGTCGCAGTCATGATCAACTGGTGCGGTACCGCGCCCTGACTCAAGCCCTTGTCTCGCAGGGCCAGCCGCTGGTGAACACCGAAACGGTGCTGTTCATCGATGATGACCAGCGCCAGCCTGTGAAACACCACATCATCCTGAAATAACGCATGGGTACCTACCACCATGCGCGCCTCGCCGCTGGCCAGCGCGGTTAACGTCTGTTCGCGCTTTTTACCTTTCTGTTTGCCGGACAGCCATGCCACAGGAATCTGCAGCGCGCTAAACCAGTGTTCGAAATTACTGTAATGCTGTTCGGCGAGTATTTCCGTCG
Organism: uncultured Gammaproteobacteria bacterium; assembly: GCA_965368115.1. Lineage (GTDB taxonomy): Bacteria > Pseudomonadota > Gammaproteobacteria > SZUA-229 > SZUA-229 > CBDULQ01. The sequence goes on from CBDULQ010000083.1 coordinate 1,441, forward strand.
GCGCCATGATGGCCGCCTGGTAACCGGCTTCGATGGCTTTTAAAGCGGCCATGGCGGCAACGACGGTTTTTCCCGAACCCACATCACCCTGCACCAGCCGCATCATGGGCTGTGCCGTTTCCAGATCGTCCAGGATCACCTGGTTGACCCGTTGCTGGGCAGCGGTCAATTTAAACGGCAGTTGTTGCGTGAAGCGGTACAGCAGATGGTTGTCCGATCGCAGTTGGATCGCGGCATGGCGACGCGTATTGTTGCGAATAGCCTGCAAGCTGAGATGGTGTGAAAGCAGTTCTTCAAACGCCAGCCGTTGCTGACAGGGATGTTTGCCGGCGAGCAGTTCATCGATCTGCGCGTCCAGTGGTGGACGGTGTACATAACTCAAGGCCCGTTGCAGTGTCGGCATTCGATAACGTTCACTGATCTCCGCCGGAATAAATTCGGTGAGCATGTCACCCCGCTGCAATCGTTGCAGGGCCTGACCGGTGATGTTGCGTAACAAAGTCTGGTGCACGCCTTCGGTGGTCGGGTAAACCGGGGTGAGACCGGCCTCCAGCGCAGTGTTATTTTGCGGATCAATCAACGTGTATTCCGGATGCGCCATCTCGAACGATTTCGCACCGAAGCGCACTTCACCAAAACATCTCAGGCGGGTGCCGGGAACCAGTTTCGCCTGCTGTTGCTTACTAAAATGGAAGAAACGCAGCAGAATACTGCCGGTACCGTCGCTGAAATGGCAGAGCAGCATGCGTCGACTTTTTCCACGTCGACTGAATGTGACTTCCGCATAATCGATAATCCCTTCGATGACCACGCCCCGTCCAGGTCGTGCAGCGCCGATCGGCACCACACGGCTACGATCTTCGTATCGAAACGGCAGATGGAACAGTACGTCTTCAACCGATTCGATACCGAGTCGCGCCAGCTGTTCGGCGATCTTCGGACCAACGCCTTTCAGGCTGAGAATGGATGTGGTTTGTTGTTGGGTTGTGGCATCGCCCACGACTTATTCCATGCGTGGCTTATGCAAGCTCCATGATGGCATCCATTTCTACACCGGCCCCTTTGGGTAACTCGGCAACGCCGATGGCGGCACGCGCCGGGTAGGGTTCGCTGAAATATTCAGCCATCACCTGGTTGACGACGGGGAAGTGACTGAGGTCAGTGAGAAACACATTGAGTTTTGCAATGTCATTAAAACTGCCGCCGGCAGCCTCGGCCACCGCCGAGAGATTTTTGAAAACCTGATGAATCTGTTGTTCGATATCACCCTGTAACAGTTCCATGGTTTCCGGAATCAACGGAATCTGTCCGGACAGATACACGGTGTTATTCACTTTGACAGCCTGGGAATAGGTGCCGATCGCCTGGGGTGCTTTATCGGTAGAAATAATCTTTTTAGCCATGTCTCATCTGCTTTGAATATTTTTGTTGGAATGAAGCGCGAGCTTACTGATCACGCCACAGGCGTAATACCGCTTTGACTCGACGCAGGCGTCGCATGATACGCGCCAGGTGGCCGCGGCCATGCACCGCTACCATAAATGAAATGGTGGTTGATAGTCCATCCTTATCGGCCACTTCGACGTTGTCGATATTTGCGCCTTCATCGGAAATGATCGTCGCCAGCCGCGCCAGCACGCCACGCTCATTCTGAACCGTGGCTTTCACGATACAGGGGAAATCACCTTCCAGGTTATCAGACCATTTGACATCGACGAGACGATCGGACTGGCTATTCTCGCTGGACACGTTCTTGCAGCCCTGTTGATGGATTACCAGCCCGCGCCCCTTACTCAACAGACCGACGATCTGGTCGCCCGGAATCGGTCGACAGCATTTACCGTAGGACACCACCATGCCCTCGGTACCCTGAATCGCCAGCGGACTCAATGTTTTCATTTCATGACTGTGCTTGGCGACCGGTTGTTCTTCGGTTACCGGCTGATCGTCAGGGAACATACGACGCACCACGAGACTGGCGGGACGATTACCCAGACCAATGTCTTCCATCAACTGATTGAGACTGCCGAAGCCATACTCGTCGAGCAGAGGCTGGAATTTGTCTTCGGAAATTTCTTCCAGGGTGATGTTCTTGTTCAACAGACATCGTGACAACAAACGTCGTCCCTGAGAGATGGCTTCGTCGGACTTCAGATTACGCAGGTACTGGCGAATGTTGGTACGTGCTTTCGCGGTGACCACGTAATTCAACCAGGCAGGATTCGGATGCGCTGCGGGGGAGGTGACAATCTCAACCGTCTGGCCACTGTACAAGGGGGTGTTTAATGGTGCGAAACGATGATCCAGTTTACAGGCCACGCAGGTATTGCCCACATCGGTGTGTACCGAATAAGCAAAGTCGACGGGTGTGGAATTGCGCGGCAATTTAACGATGTCACCGTTCGGCGTGTAGACATAAAGCTCGTCGGGGAACAGGTCGACCTTGACGTTTTCCAGAAACTCCACCGAGTCACCGGCATTCTGCTGCATTTCCAGCAGGCCGGTCAGCCATTCGCGGGTACGTGCCTGCACATCGTACACACCGCCTTCACGTTGATCCGCTTCCTTGTACAACCAGTGCGCCGCGATACCGCTCTCCGCGAACTTGTCCATTTCCACGGTACGCATCTGTACTTCCAGCGGAATAGCATGAGGCCCGAAAGCAACCGTGTGCAGCGACTGATAACCGTTGGCTTTGGGAATCGCGATGTAATCCTTGAACTTGCCCGGTATCGGTTTGAACAGATTGTGCACCGCGCCAAGTACACGATAACAATCGTCCACCGAATCGACGATGACCCGCATGCCGTACACATCGAAAATGTTTTTATACGCCAGGTTCTTGTTGCGCATTTTTTTGTACAGACTGTACGGATGTTTCTTACGCGCCTTGACGTCCGCGTCTATTCCCATCTCATCGAGACGGGTCGACAATGCATTGTGAATTTTCTTGATGATTTCCTTGCGATGACCGCTGGCATTTGAAATGGTGTGTTCGAGAATGCGATAACGCATGGGATAAAGTGCGCGAAACCCCAGGTCTTCCAGTTCCAGCACCAGGGTATTGATACCCAGGCGGCGCGCCAGCGGCACATAAATATCCAGCGTTTCCTTTGCAATGCGCTTGCGTTTTTCCGGACGCATCACACCCAGGGTACGCATATTGTGCAGTCGGTCCGCCAGCTTGATCAGTATTACGCGAATATCGCGCGCCATGGCCAGCAGCACTTTTTGGATGTTGATGGCTTGCTGTTCTTTTTTGTTCTTGAACTTGAATTCGGTGAGTTTGCTGACGCCGTCGACCAGTTCCGCCACTTCTTCACCGAAGCGTTCGCGGATTTCATCCTTGGTCGCTTCCGTATCTTCGATCACGTCATGCAGAATCGCCGCACAGATACACTTGGAATCCATGTGCATCTCGGCCAGGATGCGCGCCACTGAAATCGGATGATAGATGTAGGGCTCACCGGATTTGCGATACTGACCATCGTGGTGATGAGCGCCGTAGAGATAGGCCTGGTAAACATCTTTGACCTGATCTTCAGCCATATAGTCTTCGACGATACGACAAAGATCGGAGATGAGAAAACGCGAAGGATCGCCGTATAAATCCGTTACATTCTGCGGTCTTGAATCTTGTGCTGACTGTTCGGGACTTATCGCCATAATCATCCGGGGGGTAGCGGTTGCACCTTCATCTGCGCTGGGTCGAAGCCGAAGGCTTCGCTCACAACATATAATATTGCGCCGGTTGAACCCTGTTCAACCGGCTTTTGCAGCCAACCGCAGGCCCGCATCGGATCAGATCTCCTGGGAGACTTCTTCTTCGGAGACCATCGGCGCGATGGCGTGTTCCTGTGCAGAAACTTCATCGAGAATTTCCGGACCGATTTTACCGTCGGCAATTTCACGCAGAGCCAGTACGGTCGGTTTATCGTTGTCCACGGGAACCAGCGGTTCGCCACCCATGGCGATCTGACGAGCGCGCTTGGATGCCACCAGTACCAGCTGGAATCGATTTTCTACATTGGGTAAACAATCTTCTACGGTTAGACGTGCCATGTATTGCCTCTATTTCATTAATTCGATCAATAAATTCTGTATGTTGCATTCCTGCCGCACCTGCCTCAGCCGGTTGGCGCTGAAAATGCATTTCAGGTCCTGTAACGCTTCTTCGAAAACGTCGTTCACTACCAGATAATCAAATTCCGCGTAGTGGGACATTTCATTCACTGCATCCTGCATACGACGTTGAATCACCTGCTCGTCATCCTGACCCCGGTTCTCCAGCCTTTCTCGCAGCGCCTGGCGCGACGGCGGCAGGATGAAAATCGATAAACTGTCCTGGATCAGCTTGCGTACCTGACGTGCACCCTGCCAGTCGATTTCCAGGATGACGTCGCGGCCGTCGAGTAACTGCTGTTCCACATGTTGCTGGGAGGTACCGTAATAATTGTCGAACACCTGCGCATGCTCCAGGAAGGCGCCGTGCCCCACCATGGACAGGAACTCCTGTTCAGCAACAAAGTGATAATCCACGCCGTTCTCTTCGCCCGGCCGCATCGGCCGAGTGGTGTGGGAGACGGATACGGTAATCGAATCGGACCCCGCCACCAGCTGTTTCACCAGGCTGGTTTTACCAGCCCCGGAAGGCGCCGAAATGATATACAAAGTACCCTTACTCAATTCAGCTCCCGTTTTTTGATGCCAGACTGGATAGAATACCGCATATCCGTGCAAATATGCAGCCCGGCAGCGGGATTTTAAATGGAATTCAATGCCTTAGACGGTCGCCAGATGTACCGGTTGTCGGCGTGCACCCCAGTGGCCCGGTTTGGCCTCGAAAACGCCGGCAATCGGGGTACCGCACTGGTCACAGCAGCCCCGGGCATCCAGGCGCCAGTCGCTGAGTTCGTACCAGTCGCGACCGATCAGCTTCTGCCCGCATGAGGGGCACCAGGTACTGCCACCCGCCGCATCATGCACATTACCGGTATAGGCGTAATGCACACCGTTTTCCAGTGCGATGGTGCGAGCCCGGGTCAGGGTGTCCGGCGGTGTGGACGGGATATCCATCATTTTCCAGTCCGGATGGAAGGCGGTGAAATGCATGGGCACGTCGGGGCCCAGGTTGTCCACCACCCATCGGGTCATGTTGCGGATTTCCTCATCCGAGTCGTTCTTACCGGGAATCAGCAGCGTGGTCAGCTCGACCCAGACCTCGGTTTCCTGCTTCAGGTAGACCAGTGTATCGAGTACCGGCTGCAGATGGCCGCCGGTGAGCTGGTGATAAAAATCCTCAGTGAAGGCCTTGAGGTCCACATTGGCCGCATCCATGAATTCGAAGAATTCCTTACGCGGCTCCTCGCAGATATAACCCGCGGTAACCGCCACGTTCTTAATGCCTTTTTCCCGGCAGGCCTTGGCCACGTCGATGGCATACTCATGAAAAATGACCGGATCGTTGTAGGTGTAGGCCACACTGCGGCAACCGAGTTTTTCCGCCGCCTCGGCGATCTTTTGCGGTGAAGCCTGATCGGCCAGGGTATCGATTTCCCGCGATTTACTGATATCCCAGTTCTGGCAGAACTTGCAGGCCAGGTTACAGCCGGCAGTACCGAAAGACAGCACCGGGGTACCGGGCAGAAAATGATTCAACGGTTTCTTTTCGATGGGATCGACACAGAAACCACTGGAGCGACCGTAGGTGGTCAGTACGATTTCGTCATTTTCATTGGCGCGCACGAAACACAGGCCGCGCTGACCCAGCTTCAGTTTGCAATATCGCGGGCATAAATCGCACTGAACACGATCATCATCAAGTTTGTGCCAGTATTTAGTTGATACAGTAAATGGATTCATCGCCGGCCTGGGTGTTTAATATAAGGAAGACAGGAATCAGTTCTATGATTCGGCTGTCCATAATAATAAATGGTGGCGTAGAAGCTTATTGCAACACAACCGACCACCTGCATATATTGATGCAGAACAAGGCTCGTTGAACCTGGATGGAGACCTGCCATGACACATTTGAGACAGCCCGCGGTAGCCGGCATGTTTTACCCCGCCGATCCCGCCGAATTACGTAGTGAAATCGAACAATACCTGAACCAGGCCGCAATTAAGGACGCTCCGCCCAAAGCGATGATCGTGCCCCATGCCGGCTACATTTATTCCGGTCCGGTGGCCGCCAGCGCATATGCCAGCCTGAAACCGGTAGCCGAAAAAATCCGCCGGGTGGTGTTGCTGGGACCCGCCCATCGTCTGCCGTTTGCCGGACTCGCCGCACCGACGGTAGACGGTTTCGCCACACCACTGGGCGTGGTCCCGGTGGACCAACAGGCCATTCAGCAACTTCTGGAATTACCCCAGATTGTGTCCATGGATGCGGCCCACGAACAGGAACATTCGCTGGAAGTGCACCTGCCGTTTTTACAGACGCTCCTGAATGATTTTTCTATTATTCCCCTGGTCGTCGGCGACGCCAGCAAGGACGATGTGGCGGAAGTGCTGGACCAGCTCTGGGGTGGTGAGGAAACCCTGATCGTCATCAGCTCCGACCTGAGTCATTACAACAATTATCAGACCGCACAGATGATGGACCGGGAAACCTCCATTGCCATCGAACATCTGCAACCGGAACACATCCATTACGACATGGCCTGTGGGCGCAACCCGGTGAACGGCCTGCTCACCCTGGCGCGGCGCAAAGGCCTGCATGCCAAAACCCTGGATCTGCGCAATTCCGGTGACACTGCCGGTCCTCGGGATCGGGTCGTCGGTTACGGTGCTTATGTCTTTCACTGAGCTGAGCGACGAGGACAAACAGACCCTGCTCGACATTGCCGCCGAGTCGATTCGTCACGGTCTGCAACACGGGCATCCACTCAAGGTCGATACGGCGGATTATTCACCCCTGCTACAACAGCAGGCGGCGACCTTTGTCACCCTGAACATCAACCACCAGCTACGCGGTTGTATCGGCACGCTGGAAGCCTACCAGCCGCTGGTCGATGATGTCGCCGAGCATGCCTACGCCGCCGCATTTTCCGATCCGCGCTTCGCTCCGGTGTCTGAAACCGAACGCACACAACTGGATATCCATATTTCCATTCTCACACCGGCCGAACCCATGCAGTTCCATTCCGAGCAGGATCTGGTGACCCAGCTCAAACCGGGCGAAGACGGACTGATTTTAGAATCGGGATATCACCGGGGCACCTTTCTACCCTCGGTCTGGGAAAGCCTGTCCGACCCGCAGGAATTTCTCAATCATCTGAAAATGAAGGCCGGGCTACCGATGAGTTACTGGAGTGACGACATCCGGGTCAGTCGTTATCACAGTGTCGCCATTCCCTGATCAGGTGCATCAGGTTTTGCGTTTGAACACGACCAGGTGATCCAGCTCAAGGCGAATGCCGATACTGGAATTGATCGGGTGATCATGGTGGCTGGGCGCCAGGCACAACACTTCGGCTCCGCCATGAGTTTTCAGTGTGTAGAGAAATTCCGCACCGCGGAACGCCTTGTCGACGACAATCGCCTGCTGTTCGGCCCGGTCGTCATGCACAATATCATCGGGACGAATCAGCACATCCACCAGGCAACCCGGCTTACAACCTTCGGGTAACTCGCCCTGCACGAGACCCAGATCGGTTTTCACATGACCACCATCCACGACTTCACCGGGAATCAATACGCCCTGGCCGATGAAGTCGGCGACAAACTGATTCACTGGACGATGATAAAGGTTATAGGGGTTATCGTGTTGCTGAATAATACCGTCGTTCATTACACAGATTTCGTCAGCCATGACGAAGGCTTCATGCTGATCGTGAGTAACCAGAATGGCGGTTATGTTTTCATCTGTCAGAATTCGACGCACGTCCCGGGCAAGCTGTTCGCGCAACTCCGCATCCATGCTGGAAAACGGCTCATCGAGTAACAGTATATCGGGACGCGGTGCCATGGCGCGTGCCAGCGCAACACGTTGCTGCTGACCACCAGACAGTTGATGGCTATAAGCCGTCGCCTGGTCAGACAAACCGATCAGTTCCAGCAGCTCTTCGATACGCGCCTGTTTTGCACCACTCTGCCAGTGCCGCAAACCGAAGCCGATATTCTCCGCGACGGTAAGATTGGGGAACAGCGCAAAATCCTGGAACACCATACCGATGTTGCGTTTCTCCGGCGCCAGATTTTTTTTCGCGGTCGCCAGTTCCTCGCCACCGATCAGAATACGCCCGTCGCTGGGTTTCTGAAATCCGGCGATGCAACGTAACACTGTCGTCTTGCCGCAACCACTGGGTCCAAGCAGACAACCCAGGCGGCCCGCATCCAGGGTAAACGAAATATCGCTGATGATGGTCTTGCTGCCAAAGGCAACACTGAGATTACTGACCTGCAGTTGTTTTGCCATGTCCTACCCGGGAAGAAGAAATACTTTTGCTCAACAGAATCACCGGAATCAGGCCGGCAAGTACGATCATGATGGCGGCGCTGGCGGAATCCTGCAAGCGTTCGTCGGACGCCAGTTCGAATGCGCGCACCGCCAGGGTATTGAAATTGAAGGGCCGCAGGATCAGCGTCGCCGGCAGTTCTTTCATCACATCGACAAAGACGATCAACACGGCGGTCAGCAAACTGCCTTTCATTAACGGCATATGAATTTTAAACAGGGTTTCGCGCGGCGAATAACCCAGCGAACGCGCCGCATCATCCATCGACGGTTTGATCTTGCCGAGTCCGGATTCGACAGTCTGCAGGGATACGGCAAGAAAACGCACCAGGTAGGCAAACACCACCGCCACCAGGGTACCGCTCAACAACAGACCGGTCGAAATATCGAAGGTATCACGCATGAAAGCATCGATGCGATTATCCAGCCAGGCGAAGGGAATAATGACACCGACCGCAATGACTGTCCCCGGTATCGCATAACCGAGACTGGCGACGCGCACGGACGAATTCACCGCCCGGGTGTTCATCAGGCGTTTACCGTAAGCCAGTAGCAGCGCCAGCAACAGGGAAAGCAGGGCGGCCAGTGCCGCAAGACTGACACTGTGCCAGGTCAGGCGAATGAATTCACTGTCGACCATTTGATCGAAGGTAATCATCGACCAGTAACCCAGTTGCGCGCCGGGTAACAGAAAGCCCAGCAGCACCGGCAAAGCACAGGCCAGTGTCGCCAGTAGTGCACGCATGCCGGTCAGGCGATATTCCGGTAACTTGCTGTACTTGTTGCTGGTGTGATGATAACGCGCCTGTTTACGCGAACTGCGTTCGATGATGACCAGGGTGAATACAAACAGCAACAGAATGGCCGACAATCGGGCCGCCGCCGCACCGTCGCCCATACCGAACCAGGTGCGAAAGATACCTGTGGTGAACACGCTCAAACCGAAATAGGACACCGTGCCGTAATCGGCCAGTGTCTCCATCAACGCCAGTGACAGTCCGGCGACGATGGCCGGGCGCGCCAGCGGCAGGGCAACACGATAAAAACTGCACCAGGGTCCGCATCCCAGTGAACGACTCACTTCCAGTACGCACACCGACTGTTCCAGAAAAGCGGCACGCGCCAGCAGGTAGACATAGGGGTACAACACCAGCGACAACATGCAGATGGCGCCGCCCAGTGAACGTACTTCAGGAAACCAGTAGTCGCCATAACCCCAGCCGAACCAGTCGCGTAACTGGGTTTGTACCGGCCCGGCGAAATCGAACATGCCGGTATAGGTGTAGGCGATGATGTAAGCGGGCATGGCCAGTGGCAACAGCAGGGCCCAGACGAAAAAGCGCTTGCCCGGAAACTGGCACAAGCTGGTCAGCCAGGCAGTGGCGACGCCGATACTCAGGGTACCGAAAGCCACACCGATCACCAGCAGAAAGGAATTGATCAGGTATTCGCTGAGTACGGTCTGCTGCAGATGCTGCCAGGTATCGGAACCGGGCTGGAACACGAAACTGACAATGGTCAGCGTAGGCACGCTGAACAACACCGCGATCAGGACGATCATCAACTGCCAGGAGCGCAGCACACTGGCAATGCGCCCGCCAATCATCGCAGGCAGCCGGCTCGGCAGGGTTAGGATTCGATCGTCACGCATCAGCTATTGTTCAAAGCGCAAAAGGGCCGAGCAGTATACCAATGCCCGGCCCTGATGGCGCGCTCTGTGAAGGAGGGTTTATTTCCAGCCGGCGCGATCCATGATTTTCACCGCTTCGATGTTGTTCTCTCCAAGTGCAGACAGGTTGAGGTTGTCCGCCTTGAAGTCACCCCACGACTTCAGCAAATCACTGGGCTCGACATCCTCGCGCACCGGATACTCGAAGTTCTTGTCCGCATACCAGTGCTGGGATTCCTTGTTGAGCAGGAAGGAGATCAGTTTGCGTGCGTTATCGGCATTCGGTGCATGTTTGGCAATGCCGACACCGCTGATATTGACGTGCGCACCACGACCCTTCTGGTTGGGCCAGAACAGGCCCATTTTCTCGGCCGCCGCAACCTGGGCCGGGTCTTTTTTACTGGTTAGCATCTTGCCGTAGTAATAGGTATTCGCGACAGCCAGATCACACTGGCCGGCCGCCGCCGCCTTGATCTGGTCCCGGTCGCCACCTTTCGGCGGTCGCGCCATGTTGGCCACCAGGCCCCGGGCCCATTTTTCGGCCGCGGCCTTGCCGTCGGCAGCGATCATCGAGGCCACCAGCGACTGGTTGTAGATGTTGCTGGAACCGCGAATGCAGATGCGCTTTTTCCATTTGTCGCCGGCCAGATCTTCGTAGCTGGACAGCGCTTCGGGTTTAACCCGGTCTTTGGCGTAAAAAATCACTCGGGCCCGTTGCGACAGACCGACCCAGTAGTCGTCCTTATCAATCAGGTGCGCCGGTACGATATCCCGTACCTCCGGGCTATTCAGCGGCTGCAGTACATCCTGCTGCCGGGCCCGATACAGGCGCCCCGCATCCACGGTAATGAAGACGTCGGCCGGCGAATTGCGGCCTTCGTTGACCAGGCGGGTAAGCAGTTTATCCGCCTTGGCGGTGATCAGATTGGTTTTGATGCCGGTTTCGGCAGTGAACTTGTCGAGCAGCGGCTTGATCAGGTTTTCCTTGCGTGCGGAATACACATTCACTTCTTCCGCCGCCAGGCTTGAGCCGGTGAACGCCAGGCTGACCATGAGCAGTCCGGTCAGAATCAGCTTGCTGGGCATAAACAGATACTCCACTAAATTTTTAACGGAGGGCAAGAGTAACGCAAGAATATGCGGAAGTAAATGATAACGGTTAGCGTTTACATTTATCGAATGGATCGACAAAAGCTGATACTTGGCCTGGCCCTGTTCACACTCATTTGATGCAACCTGATGGACCTGAAAACGCCCCAACCAAGGCGCGAAGAGCGAAGTCTGGTCATTCCAGATGAGCGACGAGCCACGCAGAGTGGGGCATTTTCAGGCCCTAGAAGGAACGATCCACGGAGAATCGGGCCAGCCCCATCAGCGCCTCTTTATAAGGTGTCTCCGGCAGATGCTGAATCTGTTCGATGGCCAGCTCCGCCTCACGACGTGCGGTTTGCTCGGTGTATTCGATGGCCCCGGTGGACTGTATGGCCTCGGTCACCCCATCGATCAGTTCCAGCCCGCCGTCCTCGATGGCCTTGCGTACAATGGCGGACTGCTCGGCCGAGCCATTGCGCATGGCATAGATCAGCGGCAGGGTCGGCTTGCCTTCAGCCAGGTCGTCGCCGACATTCTTGCCCATTTCCTCACTGGAAGAGGAATAATCCAGCACATCGTCGATGAGCTGGAAAGCGGTACCCAGATGCATGCCATAGGCCGCCATAGCATTTTCCTCGGTCTCCGGCCGGTGGCTGAGCACCGCACCCAGCCGGGTGGCCGCTTCGAACAGCTTGGCGGTCTTGGCGTGGATCACATCCAGGTAGCGCTGTTCAGTGGTATCGGCGTCGTGGCAGTTCATCAGCTGCATCACTTCGCCCTCGGCAATCACATTGGTGGTTTCCGCCAGGATCTGCATGATTTTCATACTGTCCGCATCCACCATCATTTCGAAGGCGCGGGAATACAGAAAATCCCCCACCAGTACACTGGCGGCATTGCCAAACAACGCATTGGCGGTTTCCCGACCGCGGCGCATGTCCGATTCGTCCACCACATCGTCATGCAGCAGGGTCGCGGTGTGAATAAACTCGATGATCGCCGCCAGGTTGAAATGCTGATCCCCGTCGTATCCGTAGGCGCGGGACGCCATCAGGGTCAGCAGCGGGCGCAACCGCTTGCCGCCGGAATTGATGATGTAATGACTGAGCTGGTTGATCAGTACCACATCCGAGGCCAGACGCCGCTGGATCAGCTGATCC
>CBDULQ010000084.1:0-13809 GCA_965368115.1 uncultured Gammaproteobacteria bacterium
GCTGTTGCCCAGGCTGAAGTTGCTGTAGACGTAGTCCGCGCTGTAGCCACCGTTGCTGGTGCTGTCACCGTCGCGACCAAGTACGAAAAAATGGCCCGGTTGAATCAGCAGGCTGCCGCCGCTGTTGATGGTGTGACTGTTCGAGCCGTCGTCACTGATGACCACGCCATCCAGATCCACCGCGACCGCCAGCGGGTTGTAGAGCTCGAACCATTCTCCGCGGGTGTCGGACACGGCGCTCGGGTTGGCCATAATTTCGGTGATGTAGAGCTGGGCGAGGGCGGCACTGGTGTTGCCGGGTAGTGCCAGACCGGCGATGATGAGTCCGCTGCAACACGCCATACGCTGAATACCTTGCTGCATTTTTATTGTCTCCCTGGTGGATCTTTTGGGTTGCCCGGCCGGAGTCGGGTTGCGCGAGACATGCTAGGTACGGGAAAAAAGTTAGCCCATGGGGAAAACTCACGGTTGGTTGTCGGATTTTTGCTGTAATAAAAATGTCGCGATCTATTGACGGAAATCGTCCGGCTCTATAGAATGCGCCCTCCCTTGAACGACAGCTCGTTTGAGGACTCGCGTCCCCTTCGTCTAGAGGCCTAGGACACCGGGTTTTCATCCCGGCAACAGGGGTTCGACTCCAATAGGGGACGCCACTATTGCAGGCCGAAGTCGTTATGGCTTCGGCCTTCTTATTTATACCCTCCGCGATTGCATTAGCAAAATTCATCGAATACTTATACAATAGGCGCCTCTAATCGACCTATTTGCTACGGGAGCATCAGCAAGCCTGATGCTCCCGTTTCGTATGTTCTGCGGAGGCTGTTTTGACCCAAAAAGCGCTGTTAGCGTTGGCTGATGGGAGCCTGTTCTGGGGCCAGTCCATCGGCATTTCCGGGGAAACCATAGGTGAAGTGGTGTTCAATACCGCGCTCACCGGTTACCAGGAAATTCTCACCGATCCTTCCTATTCACGACAGATTGTCACCCTCACTTATCCTCATATCGGCAATGTGGGCACCAATGCCGGCGACGAAGAAGCCGAAGGCGTTCAGGCGGCCGGTCTGGTGATTCGTGATCTGCCGCTGCTGGCCAGTAACTGGCGTAGCGAGATGTCTCTGAGTGACTATCTGCAGAAAAACAATGTCGTGGCCATTGCGGATATCGATACCCGTCGTCTGACCCGTATCCTGCGTGAGAAAGGTGCGCAGAACGGCTGCATCATCGCCGGCGACAATATCGACGAGGCGACCGCGCTCGAGAAAGCCAAAGCGTTCTCCGGCCTTAAAGGTATGGATCTGGCGAAAGAAGTCACCTGCGCTCAGCCCTATGAGTGGAACGAGGGCACCTGGGTGCTGGAATCCAACAGCCACCCGCAAAAAGCCGATCTTAAATTCCACGTGGTGGCCTACGACTACGGCGTCAAACGCAATATCCTGCGTATGCTGGTGGACCGCGGTTGCCGTGTCACCGTCGTGCCGGCGCAGACGCCGGCCAGCGAAGTACTGGCCCTGTCACCGGACGGTATTTTCCTGTCCAACGGCCCCGGTGATCCGGAGCCCTGCGATTATGCCATCCAGGCTATCCAGGACATTCTGGCGACCGATATCCCGGTATTCGGAATCTGTCTCGGTCACCAGTTGCTGGGTCTGGCCTGTGGCGCGAAGACGACAAAGATGAAATTCGGTCATCATGGCGCCAACCATCCGGTGCAGGATCTGGATAGTCAGATGGTCATGATCAGTAGCCAGAACCACGGTTTCGCAGTCGATGAGACAACCCTGCCGGACAATCTGCGCCCGACCCATCGGTCCCTGTTCGACGGCTCCCTGCAGGGTATACATCGCACCGACAAGCCGGCGTTCAGTTTCCAGGGGCACCCGGAAGCCAGCCCCGGACCGCATGACGTGGCGCCGGTGTTCGATCACTTTATCGAACTGATGGAACAGCGTTAGACAAGGTAAAAAAAGAAAACGCAAATAAACGCAAATAAACGCGAATACACGCTAATGAGGTGGTGTAATGGCAGAGACAGGGACATTGTCGCGGCAGGTGTTGGGATGTGCGTTTGAAGTTAGCAACTCGCTAAGGACCGGGTTTCTGGAGTTGGTATATGAAAATGCGCTCTGTATCGAGTTGGCTGAGCGGAAATTCAATATCAGCAGCAGCTGCCTTTACAGGTGTGCTATCGATACCAGGTTGTTGGTAATTTTACTGCTGACATTCTGGTTGAAGACAAGTTGTTGCTTGAACTTAAAGTGGCAACCGAAATCAGTCGTGCTCATCAAGCTCAGCTGATGAATTATCTAAAAGCAACAGGAATCAGTGTAGGCCTGTTGCTGAACTTCGGAACGCCGAAACTCGGTGTTCAACGTATTGTTAATCAATACACAGCATATGAAATGATTTAACAACGTAAACATTCGCGTTCATTCGCGTTTATTTGCGTTTTCTTTTTAGTTTGAAAGGTTATCCATGCCAAAACGCACTGACATCAACAGCATTCTGATCATCGGCGCCGGCCCCATTGTCATCGGCCAGGCCTGTGAGTTCGACTATTCCGGCGCCCAGGCATGTAAGGCATTGCGCGAAGAGGGTTACAAGGTCATTCTGATCAACTCCAATCCGGCGACGATCATGACCGACCCGGAGATGGCCGATGTCACCTACATCGAACCGATTCACTGGCAAACCGTGGCGCGCATTATCGAAAAGGAGCGCCCCGATGCATTACTGCCGACCATGGGCGGGCAGACGGCACTGAACTGTGCACTGGATCTGGATCGCGAAGGCGTGCTGAAAAAATTCAATGTGGAAATGATCGGTGCGTCGAAAGATGCCATCGACATGGCGGAAGATCGCGACAAGTTCAAGAAGGCGATGGAAGAGATTGGTCTGGACATGCCGCGCGCGGATGTCGCGCACAGCATGGAAGAGGCTTACAAGGTGCAGGCCGAAGTCGGTTTCCCCACCATCATTCGTCCGTCGTTTACCATGGGCGGCAGTGGTGGCGGTATTGCCTACAATCGGGAAGAATTTGAAGAAATCTGTCAGCGCGGTCTTGAGCTGTCGCCGGTCAATGAACTGCTGATCGAAGAGTCCATTCTGGGCTGGAAAGAATACGAAATGGAAGTGGTGCGCGATCGTAACGACAACTGCATCATCATCTGTTCCATCGAGAACTTCGACCCCATGGGGATTCACACCGGTGACTCGATCACCGTGGCGCCGGCACAAACATTGACCGACAAGGAATACCAGATCATGCGTGACGCGTCACTGGCGGTACTGCGCAAGATCGGCGTGGACACCGGCGGTTCCAACGTACAGTTTTCGGTGAATCCTGTCGATGGTCGTATGACCATCATCGAAATGAATCCGCGGGTGTCGCGTTCGTCCGCGCTGGCTTCCAAAGCCACCGGTTTCCCGATCGCCAAGGTGGCAGCGAAACTGGCGGTGGGTTACACGCTGGATGAGCTGCGCAACGAAATCACCGGTGGTGCGACACCGGCTTCGTTCGAGCCGAGCATCGACTACGTGGTCACCAAGATCCCGCGTTTCACCTTCGAAAAATTCCCGCAGGCGGAAAACCGCCTGACCACACAGATGAAATCGGTCGGCGAAGTCATGGCCATCGGCCGAACCCTGCAGGAGTCACTGCAAAAAGCCCTGCGTGGACTGGAAATCGGTCGCGACGGATTCAACGAAGTCATCGGTGATGACGTCAGTCCGGAAGAAATCGAAGCCACTATCCAGCACGAGATTCAACAGGCCGGTGCGGAACGTATCTGGTATCTTGCGGAAGCGTTTCGTCACGGTCTGGACTGTCAGCGGATTCAGGAGCTCACCGGCATCGATCCCTGGTTCCTGGCACAGGTCGAGGACCTGATCAACGAAGAAAAAAATCTGGCCGGCGTAAAGCTGGCGGACATGGATCGTGATCACATCTTCCGTTTGAAGCGCAAAGGCTTTTCCGATAGTCGCCTGGCCACGCTGCTTGGCGAAAAAGAATCTGCGGTACGCCAGCATCGTCAGTCGCTGAATGTGCGTCCTGTGTACAAGCGCGTGGATACCTGTGCGGCGGAGTTTGCAACATCGACCGCCTACATGTATTCCACCTATGAAGAAGAGTGTGAAGCGCAGCCCACCGATAAGGAAAAGATCGTCGTACTGGGCGGTGGTCCGAACCGTATCGGTCAGGGTATCGAATTCGATTACTGTTGTGTGCACGCCGCTTTTGCCATGCGTGAAGATGGTTATGAAACCATTATGATCAACTGTAATCCGGAGACCGTGTCCACCGACTACGATACCTCGGATCGTCTGTACTTCGAGCCGTTAACGCTTGAAGATGTGCTGGAAGTTCTGGATAAGGAAAAACCCAAAGGCGTTATTGTGCAATACGGTGGTCAGACGCCGCTGAAGCTGGCGCGTGACCTGGAAGCGGCGGGTGCGCCCATCATCGGTACCACCCCGGACAAGATCGACCTGGCGGAAGACCGTGAGCGCTTCCAGCAACTGGTCGACAAACTGCAACTCAAACAGCCACCGAATCGTCTGGCGCGTGCAGAAAGTGAAGCGGTGGCCAAGGCGGCCGAAATCGGTTATCCGCTGGTGGTACGTCCGTCCTATGTGCTGGGCGGACGGGCTATGGAAATCGTTTATAACGAAACCGATCTCAATACCTACATGCGCGATGCGGTACAGGTTTCGAATGATGCGCCGGTGTTGCTGGATCGTTTCCTCGATGATGCGATCGAAGTCGACGTGGATGCCATTTGCGACGGTAAGGATGTGCTGATCGGCAGCATCATGCAGCATATCGAAGAAGCGGGTGTGCATTCCGGCGACTCGGCCTGTTCATTGCCGCCATACAGTCTTTCCGCGGACATTCAGGATCAGCTGCGTGAACAGACACGCCGGATCGCGATTGAAATGGAAGTGGTTGGATTGATGAATATTCAGTTCGCCATCCAGGGCGATGTGATCTATCTGCTGGAAGTTAATCCACGGGCTTCGCGTACCGTGCCTTTCGTGTCCAAAGCTATCGGTATGCCGCTGGCAAAAATAGCGGCTCGATGTATGGCTGGTGTTAGTCTCAAGGATCAGGGTATCAAGGGTGAAGTGATTCCCGAATACTATTCAGTGAAAGAGTCGGTATTCCCCTTCGTCAAATTCCCCGGTGTCGATCCGCTACTTGGGCCGGAGATGAAATCTACCGGTGAAGTCATGGGCGTAGGTCGCAGTTTTGGTGAGGCCTTCGCCAAGGCGCAACTGGGTGCGGGGAATGTGCTGCCGGCAAAAGGCAACGCTTTTGTCAGTGTTCGTGAACGCGATCACGTACATGCCGTGGAGGTTGCTAAAGAATTATCGACACTCGGTTTCACCATTGTTGCGACACGCGGTACCGCGGCAGTGATGCGTGAACAGGGCGTCGATTGCCTGGTGGTCAACAAGGTGTATGAGGGTCGTCCGCACATTGTCGACATGATCAAGAATCAGGAAATCAATTTCATCGTCAATACCACAGAAGGCAAAAAAGCGATTGCTGATTCGTTTACCATTCGCGCGGCGGCTCTGCAGAACAAGGTGCCTTATACCACCACACTGGCAGGTGCACGAGCAACTTGCATGGCAATGCAGAAATCTGCGGATAAAGACGTGAATCGTCTGCAGGATTTACATCTGGAGGTGAGCGGTGAATAAAGTCCCCCTGACCGTACGTGGCGCCGAGAAGCTGCGCGAAGAATTGAAAAAACTGAAATCTGTCGATCGTCCGCGCATCGTGCAGGCCATTGCCGAAGCCCGTGAACATGGCGATCTGAAAGAAAACGCGGAATACCATGCGGCGCGTGAACAGCAGAGTTTCTGTGAAGGTCGCATCAAGGAAATCGAGGCCAAGCTAAGTAACGCTACCATCATCGATGTGAAAACACTGAATGCCGGAGGCAAGGTGGTGTTCGGCGCAACGGTTGATCTGGCCGACGAAGAAACGGGTGAGGAAGTAACCTACCAGATCGTCGGTGACGACGAGGCGGATATCAAGCAGAACATGATTTCCATCAGTTCGCCGATCGCCCGTGCCCTGATCGGCAAACAGGAAGGCGATATTGCCGAGGTGCAGACACCGGGTGGTATACGCAGCCTGGAAATCGTCGAAGTCCGTTACGAGTAACATCGACGCGGCCGGTGCGCGTTCGAGCCGGCCGGTTTATCGGGGCAGGTCGATCTTCGGTTTCTTGTTGTTGCGACGGAACAGGGTAAGCGTCTTGCCAATGGTCTGTACCTTGTCGGCCGCCGATTCGTCGCACAATCGCTGAATCATTTCCTGTCGAGCTTCCCGGTCATCACCGGCGATTTTGATTTTGACCAGTTCGTGGTGATCGAGCGCTATATTCAGCTCATTGATGACATTCTCGGTCACACCGTGCTGACCGATCAGAATGACCGGTTTCAGGTGGTGGGCCAGGCTGCGCAAATGTTTCAACTGGGCGTTGGTCAAAGGCATAATTTAGGTGCTCGGAAAATGCGGGCGCGAATTGTAGCATGAAATAGTCGATACCATGGCAAGAAGTAAAAGCAGCAATCGCTGGCTCCAGGAGCATTTCGACGACGAATTCGTCAAGCGTTCCCAGAAGGAAGGCTATCGCTCACGTGCGGTTTACAAGCTGGAAGAAATCGATCAGAAAGACCATCTGCTGAAACCGGGCATGACGCTGATCGACCTCGGCGCGGCACCCGGCGGCTGGTCCCAGTACGCGGCGCGCAAGCTGAAAGGCCAGGGGCGGATCATTGCGCTGGACATTCTGCCCATGGAGGCATTGCCCGAGGTGGAGTTCCTGCAGGGCGATTTTCTGGATAACGAGGTATTCGAGCAATTACTGGCGATGCTGGGCGAAGATCGTCCGGACCTTGTAATCTCCGATATGGCCCCCAACATGAGTGGTATGAATGCGGTCGATATACCGCGCGCCATGTATATGGCGGAGCTGGCACTGGATCTGGCGCTGCGGGTACTGAAACCCGGTGGCGGTCTGCTGGTCAAAGTGTTTCAGGGTGAGGGGTTCGACGAATACCTGCAGCAACTCAGGCAGCATTTCAATCGAGTCGTGATGCGAAAACCAAAGGCTTCGCGCAGCCGAAGCCGGGAAATTTACGCTCTGGCGACCGGATTCCGGGCAAATTGATTGAACTGAGTAACTGGTTTTTGCCCTGACCCTGTAGTACCTTCTTTTAGTAAAGTTAGACATTTCGAGGTGTATCTTGAACGACCTTGTCAAAAACCTGATTCTCTGGGGGGTGATTGCGGTCATCCTTCTGTCTGTGTTCAGTAACTTCACGCAACGCAGCGCTGCAGAAAATACCATCACCTATTCCGATTTCATTTCCCGAGTGAAAGACGGCATGGTCAAGCAGGTGACCATTTCCGGTCGAGAAATTTATGGTGAAACCCATAATAAACAGTCATTTAAGACCTATAGCCCGGAAACTGACAACCGTGCCATGGTCGGCGATCTGTTGCAGAACAATGTGGAAATCACCGGTAAAGCGCCGGAACAGCCGTCGCTGTTGATGAATATCTTCATTTCCTGGTTCCCGTTCCTGCTGCTAATCGGTATCTGGATCTTCTTCATGCGCCAGATGCAGGGCGGTGGCGGAGGCCGTGGCGCCATGTCCTTCGGCAAGAGCCGGGCTCGCATGCTGGGCGAAGATCAGATCAAGATCACCTTTTCCGATGTGGCCGGTGTCGAAGAGGCCAAGGAAGAAGTGGCCGAACTGGTCGAATTCCTGCGTGATCCGGGCAAATTCCAGAAACTGGGCGGTAAAATTCCTCGCGGCGTGCTGATGGTCGGCTCACCGGGTACCGGTAAAACCCTGCTCGCCAAGGCCATTGCCGGTGAAGCGAAAGTGCCGTTCTTCACCATTTCCGGTTCCGATTTCGTGGAAATGTTCGTCGGTGTCGGGGCTTCCCGGGTACGCGACATGTTCGAACAGGCCAAGAAACATGCCCCCTGTATCATCTTCATCGATGAGATCGATGCCGTAGGTCGTCACCGTGGTGCCGGTCTCGGCGGCGGTCACGACGAGCGCGAACAGACCCTGAACCAGTTGTTGGTGGAAATGGACGGATTCGAGGGTAACGAGGGTGTGATCGTCATTGCGGCGACCAACCGTCCCGACGTACTCGATCCGGCGCTGCTGCGTCCTGGTCGTTTCGACCGCCAGGTGGTGGTACCGCTGCCGGATGTGCGCGGTCGCGAACAGATTCTCAAAGTGCATATGCGCAAAGTGCCGGCAGCAGGCAATGTTAAGCCGAGCCTGATTGCACGCGGTACTCCGGGATTCTCCGGTGCTGACCTGGCCAACCTGGTGAACGAGGCTGCGCTGTTCGCTGCACGCGAAAACAGCAAGGAAGTGTTCATGTCGCACTTCGAGCGCGCCAAGGACAAGATCATGATGGGCGCCGAGCGTAAGTCCATGGTGATGTCGGAAGATGAGAAGAAACTCACCGCTTATCACGAAGCGGGTCACGCTATCGTCGGTCGCCTGGTGCCGGATCATGATCCGGTTTACAAGGTCAGTATCATTCCTCGTGGCCGGGCCCTGGGTGTCACCATGTTCCTGCCGGAAGACGATCGTTACAGTTACAGCAAACGTCGTCTGGAAAGCCAGGTTTCCAGCCTGTTTGGTGGCCGTATCGCCGAGGAGCTGATCTTTGGTGAAGAAGCGGTGACCACCGGTGCTTCAAACGATATCGAACGGGCCACCGACATTGCTCGCAACATGGTGACCAAGTGGGGCCTGTCTGCCAAGCTCGGCCCGCTCGCATACAGCGAAGACGAAGGCGAAGTGTTCCTGGGTCGTTCCGTGACTCAACACAAGAACATGGCTGACGATACCGCCCGTGTTATCGACGAAGAAATTCGTGATGTCATTGATCGTAACTACGAACGTGCCGAAACCATCCTCAAGGAGAAGATGGATATTCTGCACCTGATGGCTGAAGCGTTGATCAAGTACGAAACCATCGATACCGACCAGATCAACCAGATCATGGAAGGTAAAACCCCGTCGCCACCGAGTGACTGGAACGATGAAGGCCCAGCCAGCCCGACCGGCGACAAATCGGAGAAATCTCGAGAAGACGAGAAGAGCGACGGTTCGATCGGTGGTCCGGCCAGCCTGCATTGATCTGCAAATGATCAGTAATCGAAGCCCCGTCATCTGTACGGGGCTTTTCTCGTTATGACGCAATCAAATCCCATTGTTCGACTGCTGAGACAATCGCGCCCCCTGGTGATGGGTATTCTCAACACCACGCCGGATTCGTTTTCCGATGGTGGTCGTTTTCTCAATACCCGGCTGGCTGTTGATCATGCGCTGGTGATGCAGAAGGAAGGCGCGGATATTATCGATATCGGTGGCGAGTCGACGCGTCCGGGTGCGCCATCGGTGACGATCGAGGATGAGGCGGCGCGCGTGCTGCCGGTGATCGAGGCGATTCGACGCGAATCCGCCATTGCGATCTCAGTGGATACCAGCAAACCGGAGCTGATGCGCCGGGCTGTGGAGGCCGGTGCTGATATGATCAATGACGTGAATGCACTGCAGGCACCACAGGCAGTCGAGGTGTGTGCCGAGCTGGGTGTACCTGTTTGTGTGATGCACATGCAGGGACAGCCGCGTACCATGCAGACTAACCCGCACTATGACGACGTGGTCGGTGATATAAAGCGCTTTTTGCAGCAGCGGGTGGCGGCCTGTGAAGCGGCGGGCATCGATCGCGGGCATATTATGATTGATCCCGGTTTTGGATTCGGTAAAACCCTGGCGCATAATCTCAGCCTGCTCGGGCACCTGGAACAGTTTGAAGAACTGGGTTTGCCCTTGCTGGTGGGGATGTCGCGCAAGAGTATGCTGGGGATGATTCTGGATGCCGAGGTGGATGATCGACTGTATGGCAGTATTGCCGCTGCGGTGATTGCCTGCACTCGCGGCGCGCGTATTTTCCGCGTGCATGATGTAAAACCCAGCGTCGACGCCTTACGAGTCTGCGCGGCAGTGAAGGCTTCATACTAAGCCACTATAATTCAGATAATCAGTTGTTTTAGAGAACGGAAATCAAATGGCTAAAAAGTATTTTGGAACCGATGGTATTCGGGGGCGTGTCGGTAGCGGTCAGATGACCGCCGATGCGGTGCTCAAACTGGGCTAGGCTGTGGGTCGCGTGCTGGCAGACAAGGGTAGTCGGCTGGTGGTTATCGGCAAGGATACCCGTATCTCCGGTTATATGTTCGAGTCGGCGCTGGAAGCCGGACTGTCTGCCGCGGGCGTGGATGTACGCATTCTGGGTCCCATGCCGACGCCGGGTATTGCCTACCTGACACGCACTTTGCGTGCGTCTGCCGGTATCGTCATCAGTGCTTCGCACAATCCCTTTTATGATAATGGCCTCAAGTTCTTTTCTGCAGAGGGCACCAAATTACCGGATGACATGGAAGAAGAAATCGAAGCCTGGTTCGATGCGGACATGAAAACCGTGGATTCCGCCAAACTCGGCAAGGCGGAGCGTGTCACCGACGCCCAGGGGCGTTATATAGAAGCCTGTAAGGCCACCATTCCCATTGGGACAACCTTCCAGGGTATTCGCGTGGTGCTGGATTGCGCCCACGGTGCCACTTATCACATTGCACCCAACGTATTTGCCGAGCTCGGAGCCGAAGTAATCACGGTCGGCGCCAAACCGGACGGTTTGAACATCAATGCCGATGTCGGCTCGACCCATCCGAATTTTCTCGCCGCCGCGGTACTGCAGAACAGAGCCGATATTGGCATTGCTTTTGACGGTGACGGCGACCGGGTGGTTATGGTGGACAGCAAGGGCCAGGTGATCGACGGTGACGAAATACTCTACATCATTACCCGTTCCAGACTGGCCGCCGGTGCCAAACAGGATGGCATCGTCGGTACCCTGATGAGCAATATGGGACTGGAACTGGCGATCCGCGCAATGGGTCTGGAGTTCGAGCGCACTGCGGTCGGCGACCGTTACGTGCTGGAATGCCTGCGAGACAAGGGCTGGTCCCTGGGTGGCGAATCTTCCGGCCACATCATCTGCCTGGATCGCACCACCACCGGCGATGGCATCGTGTCCGCACTGCAGGTCATGGCTTACCTTGCGGAAACCCAGCAGACGCTGATTGAAGCGTTGAACGGCATGTCGAAAATGCCTCAGCATCTGGTGAATGTACCCTTGCCGGTGAAAACCAATCCGATTGACGAGCCCCGGGTACAGCAGGCGGTACAGGATGTGGAGTCGCGCCTCAACGGTCGTGGCCGCGTGCTGCTCCGGCCTTCCGGCACTGAACCGCTGATTCGCGTGATGGTGGAAGGGGAAGACGACAAGGAAGTGGGTGGTTATGCGCGGCAGATTGCAGACGCAGTTACCGAATCGGTGGCGCATGCGGGCTAATTTTTTATAAAAAACAGAAACATAAGTTCGCGGATGGGCGCGAGTCAGGGGCAATATGTGGCCTGATCCGGTCACGGCCCGCCATTGCCCTGAGTCGCTCTTCCTGATTTCCTGTTCATCGGCACCCATCCGCGGGTGATGCGCTTGCCGTTTTTCCTGCCCTTATTCTTGAATCTGGGCCTCCGCCCCTATAAACTGTGCCACCTTTTGAACATTAAGCACATCAACGACTTGGGGGAATCAGGCCTATGCGTCAGCCAATGGTAGCCGGTAACTGGAAAATGAACGGTTCCAGTGAATCAGTGAAAGAATTGATGGCCGGAATCAAGGCCGGTATGGGCGGCGTCAGCAAGGCTGAAGTGGTGGTTTGCCCACCCGCGGTATACCTTCCCCGAGTTGCCGGTGCCGCAGCGGACACCGCCATCAAGGTCGGTTCGCAAAACATCTGCGATCAGGACAAGGGTGCGTTCACCGGCGAGATTTCCGGTGCCATGCTCAAAGATGTGGGTTGTGAATACGCCATCATCGGTCACTCCGAGCGCCGCAGCCTGTATGGCGAAAGCGATCAGTTGGTCGCCCAGCGTTTTGCCGCGGCCCGTCGCAACGGTATCAAGCCGATTTTGTGTATCGGTGAAACACTGGATGAGCGCGAGCAGGGTATTACCAATGACGTGTGTGCTCGACAGATCGATGCGGTCATCGAGCTGGAAGGCGTACAGGCCCTGGCTGACGGTGTGATCGCCTATGAGCCGGTTTGGGCTATCGGTACCGGCAAGACTGCAAGCCCGGAGCAGGCGCAGGAAGTTCACGCCTTTATCCGCAGCAAGATTGCCGGCCTGGATGCGGATGTCGCTGCCGGTCTGCGAATTCTGTACGGTGGTTCGATGAATCCGGGTAATGCTGCCGAACTGATTGCTCAGGCCGATATCGACGGTGGTCTAATTGGCGGCGCATCTCTGAAAGCTGACGATTTCCTGGCCATTTGCCAGGCAGCTGAATAAAACAGCAGGTAAACAAGTGGAAACAATATTACTGGTTTTTCATGTATTGCTCTCCCTGGCCATTATTGGCCTGGTATTGCTGCAGCGGGGTAAAGGCGCCGAAGCCGGTGCGGCCCTGGGCGGCGGCGGTGGTGCCTCGGCAACCGTATTCGGTGCCCGCGGCGCGGCCAATTTCCTGAGCCGGACGACAGCGGTTCTGGCGACGGCATTCTTTATTTCCAGCCTGGCCCTGGCTTATATCGCCTCAGACCGCGATGTGCCGACCAGCGTAACTGAAACTATCGAGCAGTCTGCACAGCAGCAACCGGCGGCCGATAATGCGGAAGTGCCGGCGTTGCCGTCCGATATGCCTGACGCACCGGTGAGCGGCGATTCGCAGAACGATTTACCGCCCGCCGAGTAAACGGTTTCTATTCTCGTCGATCCGTTACGATCGACGAAACCCGTCCGCACAGGATGTGCGGACGAATGTCGCAGCAGCGGCATTCGATCACGATGATCATGTGTTCCCGATACACAAGCCGATGTGGTGGAATTGGTAGACTCGCTATCTTGAGGGGGTAGTGGCGAAAGCCGTGCCGGTTCGACTCCGGCCATCGGCACCATTTTCGATGTTTTCCCGTCCGGGAAAAATCCGTTCGTTTTTTGATCCTGTGTCAGCGCTGATGATTGCGGTTGTGTCGGTATCCGGGTTTGCCCGGCCGATCCATCCCATAACGCAATGTTAGCGCTGTTCTTTCATGAGTGTTTACTCACTGTATATTTATCAATTCTGTCGCAATGAATGTCGATGCCTGTCTATGCGAAAGCCGGTTTGTAAACAGGCCTTGATGTATTGCATGCCGTGTATCGGTTGCGGCGAGTCAAAGTGGTTTTTATATGGCCTTTCATTCAACCAGTTAAATTCTGGCACGTATTTTTCTAGCAATACGCCTGCTTGTATTCAACACCCATGCATCGAAGTTGTGTCAGCGGTATTCATTCACTGGTGCATGCGGTAGATGGCCCGCTACATCGGGCTTTCGAACAGATGTGTGTTAACTTGCGTCAGAAAACGCCCGTTTCTGCGCTGTCATGCGCGGGTTAGCATATATTCGGACTGAGTCAGCGACTGGAAAACAACTAACCGGATATTTAGCAATATCCGGCCAGGGATGCTTTTGATCTGGATTATGTAATTAACATTATTATGAAATATTAATACCTTTTATGCTCACAGTGGGTGCAATAGTCTTGGCTGAAAAACTCTGCTAGAGTAAGCGGCTTCAAAAAAGGGCGTATGTGCCATTTTGCGAAGCAATCAATTCAATATCAGTGCATAAGTGCGATTTATTGATT
>CBDULQ010000085.1:0-13719 GCA_965368115.1 uncultured Gammaproteobacteria bacterium
GCCAAATACCACCTCAAAGCTTGCGGGAATTAAATCATCTCGACGGAATTCTTCATAAGCTTCAATCACTTTGCGAATTTTCTCCGGCGCCATCAAACCTTTATTAGATTTATTTAATGCAGTATTGGCACCGATGGATTTCAAATCCGTCATCACGGACAGGGCATCTTTATAAGTTAAAGTTATTACGTCCATATCCATCACCGGCTCGGCAAGACCGGTCTGCAGCAAAGCATCCCCCAGATCATGCATATCGGCAAACTCATTGACGTGCAGATCGTCATCCACTGCACGCCAGCTGGCTTTAAGTTCTTTCAGGGTATCCGTGCCGAAAGTCGAGAACATTAATAAACCACCTGGTTTTAATATACGTTTGAATTCGCTAAACACCTGTTGTGCATCACACCATTGCAACATCAGATTGGAAAACACCAGATCCACCGATTCATCCTGCAAGGGTAATGCTTCCGCATCGGCACACAACAATCCGGGTTTACGTAGCCAGCCACCCTTGCGCCGACTTTGTTGCAACATGGGAAGCGAAATATCCACCGCAATGACATTTGCTTTTTTATAACGCTGCATCAACCCCTGCACACCCCAGCCGGTGCCGGCACCGCAATCGGCAATCACGTCCGGTTGCAGAGTAACCAGGTCGAGTCGTTCCAGCATGCGCTGGCACACCTCTTTCTGCAAAATCGCACAGGATTCGTAACGATCCGCCTTGCCGTCAAAATTTTTCTGAATACGTTTTTTATCTGCTGTACTCATGACACTCATTTTAAACACTCGGCAAACTCGATGAGTTGCCGAGCAAATTGTTCTCGATGGGAAAGAAAAGGCGCATGAGCCGCCCCGGCCACCAGCTCAACACTTGACTCGGGCATCAGCTCGGCAAGCGATTCGATCAGTTGTTTATTGACCAGGCCATCCCGCTCACCCAACACCCAGTGTGTCGGTTGCCGAATTGACTCCAGTTCGCTGCGCAAATCGGTCTGCTTGAGCAGATCCAGTCCGGCCCGTAATGCCTTATGATTGGCCGATGGCATCTGTTCGATTTGGTGACGCAATGTTTTCAACAGGCGGCGACCGGACTCCGATCCCTGTACCTGCAAGCCGAGAAAGCGCTTGACGGTTGTCGTGACATCGCGCTCAAGCTCGGCAGCGAAACTATCGAACACGGCGGCCTGCATGCCAATGGGCCAGTCTTCACGCGCCACGAAACAGGGAGAACTCGCCACCAGCCATAAGGCTTTAACTTTGTGCGGTTGCTGTCGCGCCAGCTGCAAAACCGGCAAACCACCCAGCGACCAACCGATCCACATGGCGGGTTGTTCGATACGACGATCGAGGTCGTCCACCAGATCCTGCAATGAGGAGAAACCGCGTTGCGCCTGTAACCCGTGCCCCGGCAAATCCAGGGCAATTGGTTCGATCCAGGACGGCAGCAACTCGAACAGCGGTTCCCAGACCGCATGATTCATACCCCAGCCGTGGACAAAAACACAGCTCAGCCCTGCCCGCGCCATATCACTCCAAAAAAAATCGTGGTAAGTTTCAGTTTTTCAGCCACTACAGACATAACAAGTGACATCGGAACTGCCCATTATAACGATAATTAGTTTTGCGCTGGTCGCTTATTTACTCGGATCAATTTCCACCGCCATCATTACCTGCAGGTTGATGGGCCTGCCTGATCCACGCAGTGGCGGTTCGCGTAATCCGGGTGCCACCAATGTATTACGCCTGGGTGGTAAAAAGGCCGCCGCCATTACCCTGCTCGGCGACATGTTCAAGGGACTGTTACCGGTGCTGGTCGCCGTGTTGCTGAACATGCCGGATGAAGTCATTGCCGCCACCGGCCTGGCCGCATTTCTGGGTCATCTATATCCGATTTATTATGGTTTTGCCGGCGGTAAGGGTGTTGCCACCATGCTCGGTGTTTTGCTGGGCGCACAGTGGCTGGTGGGCCTGATCACGGTGGGTACCTGGCTGATTATGGCCAAGGGTTTCAAAGTATCATCACTGTCGGCGCTGGTCGCAGCCATCGCCGCCCCCATCGCCATGTGGATCATTACCCATTCAACCGCACTGACCGGCGCCTCGATAATCATGACCATACTGCTCTACTGGCGTCATCGCAGCAACATCGCCAACCTGCTGTCCGGCAAGGAAGATAAAATCCAGTCGCGCAACTGAATCAGCTGGCGTCCCCGGCCAGGGCATCCAGCTCATCCAGCGACCAGCGTGCCCGGGCCTGGATCATCAATGCTTCATGCTGCCCGGCCTGCAGCCGCAGGCAACCGGCAAACGCAATCATCGCACCGTTGTCAGTGCAGAATTCGATACGCGGATAGAACACTTCACCGCCCTGTTCCTGCATCATCACTCTCAAAGTCTCGCGCAAACGCCGATTGGCGCCCACGCCACCCGCCACCACCAGGCGTTTGATACCGGTCTGCTGCACGGCGCGTCGACATTTGATCATCAGGGTATCGACGACCGCATCTTCGAAAGCCCGACAGATATCCGCCTTGAGCTGCTGTTCGTCTGGTGCTGATTCTCGTTCCTGCTGATAGGTATTCAGGGTATAGGTTTTCAGGCCGCTAAAACTGAACTCCAGCCCGGGCCGGTCGATCATCGGTCGCGGAAACTGGTACACATCGGGACGCCCCTGCTCAGCCAGCTTCGCCAGCAAGGGCCCGCCGGGATAACCCAGCCCGAGCAGTTTGGCGGTCTTGTCGAAGGCTTCGCCGGCGGCGTCGTCCAGGCTCTCGCCGAGAATGCGGTAACGCCCTACACCGAGCACTTCCGCCAGCAGCGTATGCCCGCCGGATACCAGCAGGGCAATGAAGGGGAATTCCGGCGCCGGTGATTCCAGCATCGGTGCCAGCAGATGGCCTTCCATATGATGCACGCCCACCGCCGGCACCCCCAGCGTCATGGCCATGGCGCGACCGGCGGAAGCGCCTACCATCAGTGCGCCGATCAGGCCCGGACCGGCGGTGTAGGCCACACCATCGATATCCGATTTGCCGATCCCGGCCTGTTTAAAGGCATCATCGAGCAGCGGCAGCAGGTAGCGGATATGGTCCCTGGACGCCAGTTCAGGCACCACGCCACCGTATTCAGCATGCAGTTTGACCTGGGAATGCAGGCTGTGCGCCAGCAATCCCTGATCGCTATCGTAAATGGCCACCCCGGTCTCGTCACAGGAGGTCTCTATGCCCAGTACCTTCATAAAACCTTTATCAATATAGTTTTGGCAAATATTTAAAAACTGATATAATCCCGCGGTTCTACTGCACCGAATTTGGTTAACTTAAAGTGAGATTCTATGCCACACGTCAAAGTTAAAGAAAACGAGCCGTTCGACGTGGCTCTGCGCCGCTTCAAACGTTCTTGCGAGAAAGCCGGTATTTTAACCGAAATCCGTCGTCGCGAAGCGTATGAAAAGCCCACCACCGAGCGCAAGCGTAAAGCTGCCGCCGCGGTCAAGCGTCACCTGAAAAAGCTGTCCAAAGAAAGAGAACGTCTGTCTCGTAACCCCCATCGTCGCCGCTAATTGCCAGCGCGGGTTCATCCATGAGTGACTCAGCTCTCAAGCAAACCATCCAGGACGCCATGAAAACCGCCATGAAAGCCGGCGACAAACCGCGTCTGGGTGTGATTCGTCTGATCACCTCCGCCATTAAACAGGTGGAAGTGGACGAGCGCAAGGATCTGAGCGACGCCGACATACTGGCCATACTCGACAAGATGACCAAGCAACGACGGGAATCCGCGGCCCAGTATGAACAGGCCGGTCGCCAGGATTTACTGGACCAGGAAAACTACGAAATCACCGTTCTGCAGGAATTCCTTCCGGAAGCACTCAGCGACGACGAAATCGACGCACTGATCGAAGCAGCCATCGCCAGTACCCAGGCCAGCTCCATCAAGGACATGGGCAAGGTGATGGGCGAGCTCAAGCCCAAACTACAGGGCCGCGCCGACATGGGCGCCGTCAGTGGTCGCATTAAAGCGCGTCTCAACGCCGCTTAAACAGGCTGAACATCTCAGCGCTCTTAGAGGTATAACATGGCTAATATCATGCAATTCATCGATGTGCCGCGCCAGGATCCCAAGAAGATCGAGGCCGAACAACGCCGCATTGAATTCCGTGAAATTTACGAGCCCTTTGATGAAAAGTCGGCACGCATCCAGGCAGATCGTTGCCTGGCCTGCGGCAACCCCTATTGCGAGTGGAAATGCCCGGTGCACAACTACATCCCCAACTGGCTGAAGCTGGTCGAGGAAGGCAATATCCTGGAAGCGGCGGAACTGTCCCATCGCACCAATTCACTACCTGAAGTCTGTGGCCGCGTGTGCCCTCAGGATCGCCTGTGCGAAGGCGCCTGCACACTGAACGACTGTAATTTCGGTGCAGTCACTATCGGTTCGGTGGAAAAATACATCACTGACGAAGCCTTCAAAATGGGCTGGTCCCCGGACCTGTCCGACGTCGTGGATACCGGCAAAAAAGTCGCCATCATCGGTGCCGGCCCGGCCGGCCTGGGTTGCGCAGACATCCTGGCGCGCAACGGTGTAAAAGCGGTGGTTTACGACAAATACGCCGAAATCGGCGGCCTGCTTACTTTCGGCATTCCGGCTTTCAAGCTGGAAAAAGAAGTCATGAAAAAGCGCCAGCAGATCTTTGAAGGCATGGGCATAGAATTCCGTCTCAACACCGAAGTCGGTAAAGACGTCAGCTTCCAGCAGTTGCTTGACGAATACGATGCAGTATTCCTCGGCATGGGCACCTACAAATACATGAAAGGCGGCTTCCCCGGCGAAGACATGGACGGCGTTTATGAAGCCCTGCCCTACCTGATTTCCAATACCAATGTGCTGCTCGGTATCGACCCGGAACAGTCGCTGATCGACATGAAAGGCAAGAAAGTAGTGGTACTCGGTGGCGGCGATACCGCCATGGACTGTAACCGCACTGCCATTCGCCAGGGTGCGGAAAAAGTCATCTGCGCCTATCGTCGCGACGAAGCCAACATGCCCGGCTCCAAGAAAGAAGTGCTGAATGCCAAGGAAGAAGGCGTCGAATTCCTGTGGAATCGCCAGCCCATCGAGATCGTCGGTAACGGCAAGGTCGAGGGCGTTAAACTGGTCACCACACAACTGGGCGAACCGGACGAACGCGGCCGTCGCCGCCCGGAACCGATCCCCGGTACCGAAGAAATCATTCCCTGCGATCACGTACTGATTGCGTTCGGCTTCCAGCCCAGTCCGGCTGACTGGTTCAGCGACTTCGACATCAATGTCGACGACTGGGGCCGCGTCATTGCGCCAGAAGCCAACGAGTTCAAGTTCCAGACCAGCAATCCCAAAGTATTCGCCGGCGGCGACATGGTGCGCGGTTCCGACCTGGTGGTCACCGCTGTATTCGAAGGCCGCAATGCGGCGGAAGGCATCCTGGATTATCTGGACATTTAATCACTACAGCGGCTTCAGGGCCGCTGTTTTTTTACACCTGTGCAGAGCACGCCATGACTGAATTAAAAAATGATCGCTTCCTTCGCGCTCTGTTAAAACAACCGGTCGATCGCACGCCGATCTGGATCATGCGCCAGGCCGGCCGTTACCTGCCCGAATATCGCGCCACGCGAGAGAAAGCCGGCAACTTCATGACCCTGTGTTCAACACCCGAACTGGCCTGCGAAGTCACTTTGCAGCCGCTGGATCGTTTCGAACTGGATGCGGCAATTTTATTCTCCGACATCCTCACCGTACCCGATGCCATGGGCCTGGGTCTGTATTTCGAAGAAGGCGAAGGCCCCAAATTCGAACGCCCGGTCAGCAGCACGCAGGACATCGAAAATCTGCCCATACCGGACCCGGAAGGCGAACTCAAATACGTGATGGATGCGGTACGCACGATTCGAAGAGAATTGAACGGCCGTGTTCCGCTGATCGGTTTTTCCGGCAGCCCCTGGACCCTGGCCACCTACATGGTGGAAGGTGGCAGCAGCAAGAATTTCAGCAAGACCAAGGCGATGGTATTTGACCAGCCGGCACTGGCACACAAACTACTGAGCAAGGTTGCCGATTCGGTCACCAGTTATCTGAATGCCCAGGTTGCCGCCGGTGCCCAGGCACTGATGATTTTCGATACCTGGGGTGGCAGCCTGTCGCCGCATCTGTATCGAGAGTTTTCATTGAATTATATGAATCGCATCGTGAAAGGACTGACCCGCGAAGCGGACGGCCGCAAGGTACCGGTCATCCTGTTTACCAAAGGCGGTGCTCAATGGCTGAACGATATGGCCAATACCGGTTGTGACGCACTGGGTCTGGACTGGACCGCCGACATCGCTGCGGCGCGCAAACAGGTTGGCGATCGTGTTGCCCTGCAGGGCAATATGGATCCCAGCACCCTGTACGCCTCACCGGATACCATTCGCCGCGAAGTGGCGAGAATTCTGCAGGAATTCGGTCCCGGCAACGGGCACGTGTTCAACCTGGGTCACGGCATTACACCGGACATCAACCCGGAACACGTCAAAGTACTGGTGGATGCGGTACACGAACTCAGCGCACCCTATCATCAGTAACAGCCGCCGGTACCGACTTGCCGGAACAGCTTAAAACAGCTGTTCCGGAATCACCGCATCCTCGGTACCACCACTGGGAATGCGCGGCACGATCTTTTCCTTGGGCGCCTGTTCGGCGCGGAAAATCTCGAATACGGTTTCTTCATCATTGGGTCCGGCCAGTTCACCGGTCTGTGCATTGATCTTCACGGTAACCAGGTTATCCGGCCGCGGCATAATTTCTTCCGGCACACCTTTCAAAGCGGTTCTCATGAAGTCGATCCACATCGGCAATGCCGCCTTGGAGCCGGTTTCGTAATTACCCAGAGACCGGGTCTGCTGATCGAAACCGACCCAGGCGGTAGCTACCAGGGCGCGATTGAAACCGTTGAACCAGGCATCTTTCTGATCGTTTGTGGTACCGGTCTTGCCGTGCAGATCGTTACGACCCAGCGCCCGGGCACGTCGACCGGTACCGCGCTGAATAACATCCTGCAGAATCGAATCCATGATGTACACGGTCCGCTCGTCAACTGCACGCTCCGCCTGTTTCGGCAAACGCGGATCGAGGGTTTCTTCAGCGACGACCTGGTCTGCCGCTTCACCATCGCCTTCGACCCCGCCCTGCAACGAGGCATCCATCATCGCCTGCTCGTCAGTTTGCGGCGGCTGTGCGACGATCGGTTGAGCAGCCAGTCGCCGCTGGTATTCCGGTGTATTCAAAACACACCGCACACAGGCCAGCACCGGATCAGCCTCATACAGCAGATTGCCGTCCATATCTTCGATACGCTTGATGAAATAACTGTTGATGCGATAACCGCTGTTGGCGAACACGGCAAAACCGGTTGCCAGATCAAGTGGACTCAACTCGCCGCTACCCAGTGCCAGCGACAGGTCCTTGGGCAACTCGCTGGAATTAAAACCGAAACGACCGGCAAAGTCGGTGGCATAGCGAATACCGATGGACCGCAAAAGTCGAATCGATACCAGGTTGCGCGACTTGAACAGTGCTTCGCGCAGGCGAGTCGGCCCGTAGAATTTGCCGCTGTAGTTCTCCGGCCGCCAGGTACCTTCCAGCGCA
Organism: uncultured Gammaproteobacteria bacterium; assembly: GCA_965368115.1. Taxonomy (GTDB): domain Bacteria; phylum Pseudomonadota; class Gammaproteobacteria; order SZUA-229; family SZUA-229; genus CBDULQ01. The sequence continues at coordinate 7,669 of CBDULQ010000085.1, forward strand.
GGATCGTGAAACACCACCGGCGCATCATTAATGATAGAGGCTGCGGTATAGCCTTTTTCCAGTGCCGCGGTATAGACGAAAGGTTTGAAGCTGGAACCCGCCTGACGCTTGGCCTGTACGGCGCGGTTAAATTTACTCTGCTGGAAATCGTACCCCCCGACCAGGGCCTTGATGGCGCCGTCATTCGGCACCAGCGACACCAGCGCCCCCTGCACTTCAGGAATCTGTCCCAGTTTCCACTCGCCGTTGCCATCTTTGAAGATGCGCACGATGTCACCGACCTTCATGACATCAGCGGTTTTCTCCGGCGCATGACCCACTGCGTTCACATTTATATAGGGTTTCGCCCAGGCCATGGCTTCCCAGCCCAGACTGATCAGCCGACCGCCACGCACATAGACGCGCGCGTCCTGTTCGCCGGTTTCCACCACCAGCGCCGCCAGCAGATTGCCGTAAGGACTCAGGTCTTCCAGTGCGGCTTCCCAGGCCTCGGTGCGTTCTTCCGGCGCCTGTTCGACTTCACTGTTCAAATCGATATGCTGCTCTGCACCGCGATAACCATGACGCTCGTCATAGGCCTGCAAGGCGGCACGTAGACTGTCGTTGGCGGCCTCCTGAAGACGACCGTCGATGGTGGTATAAACCCGCAACCCTTTGGTATAGGCGTCTTCACCGAATTGACGGGTGATTTCCGAACGCACCATTTCAGCCACATAGGATGCGGACACCTCGACCGGCGAGTCATGCAGTCCGGCTGTCGCCGGCTGTGCCTTGGCCCAGCGGTAGTCGGCATCACTGATGAAACCGAGTTCCTTCATTCGGCTGAGTACATAATTCCGCCGGGTAACCGCCCGCTCCGGATTGATGATCGGGTTGTAACGCGACGGCGCCTTGGGCAGCCCTGCAATCATGGCCACCTGTGCCAGATCCAGCTCCTCCAGCGCCTTGCCGTAATACACACGCGCCGCAGCCGCAACGCCATAGGCTCGATTACCGAGGTAAATCTTGTTCAGATAAAGCTCGAGCACTTCATCCTTGCTGAGCTGCTGTTCGATTTTCAGCGCCAGAAAGATTTCGTTGAGCTTGCGTCCGTAGGTTTTCTCGCTGGACAGGTAGAAATTGCGCGCCAGCTGCATGGTAATGGTACTACCGCCCTGACCCCGTTCACCGGTGCGCACCAGATGCAGTGCTGCACGCAGAATGCCCTGGTAATCGACTCCGGGATGCTCATAAAAACGGTCGTCTTCAGCAGCCAGAAAAGCCTGCCGTTGTTTTTCGGGGATGTCTTCCAGGCGCTTCGGCGAGCGGCGCTTTTCACCATACTCGGCGATCAGCCCCCCCTGGGCGCTATAGACCCGGAGCGGTACCTGTAACTGCACATCCTTGAGCCCTTCGATGGAGGGAAGCTTGGGTTCCAGATATAAATAAAGTGCGATTAAACACGCAACACCGAATACAGCTCCAGCAAAAAATATTTTTAAGCTGATTCGAAGAAATTTCAGAAATTTTTGCATATGCTTATGTCATCCCGCGCGGGCCTGGGTTCCCGGGTAAGGTTCGTTGGTTACGCACCAGTCGCCCAGCGCCATTTCCCCTGGTATTTATTTAAGTTATTGAAATCTTGGGAAATGCCCCATCCAAATGATAAACGATCGCTAGCAGGCCCAAACCGGGCCCTGACGCCCAGACGAAATTATAGTCTCAGTTTGAATTTCAGGCGACAGCTATTTAAAAATAGACTAGTATTATTCGATACTTGCGGCTAATATTTAATGCAAATCCGCATAAAAGAGCTATAAATAACTATACAGAATGGATTAAGGGGATGACATCGTGTTTCAGCTGAAACGCAAAAAACCGACACTACTGGGGATAGACATCAGTTCGACTTCTGTCAAGCTGGTGGAGCTGTCCCAGACCGACAATGGCTACCGGGTGGAAAGCCTGGCCGTCGAACCATTGCCGGCCAACGCGGTTGCAGAAAAGAACATCCAGGACGTGGAAGCCGTCGGTGAGACCCTGCAAAAAGCCATCAAGAAATCGGGCACCAAATGCAAGCTGGCCGCCGTCGCGGTAGCCGGTTCAGCCGTTATTACCAAAGTCATTACCATGCCGGCCGCGCTGAGTGAAACCGACATGGAACTGCAGATCGAACTGGAAGCCGACCAGTATATTCCCTATCCACTGGAAGAAATCAATCTGGATTTTCAGGTGCTCGGCCCCACCGAAGGCAACCCGGACACCATGGACATCCTGCTCGCCGCATCACGTAGCGAGAACGTGGAGATACGCACTGCTGTTGCCGATATAGCCGGTCTGACCACCAAAATCGTGGATATCGAAGCCTATACCATTGAGCATGCATCACGCCTGCTGCATGCACCAGTAGAGGCTGATGCGGACGAAGACGAAACCGCCGACACGTTCACTATGGCCATTCTCGATGTCGGCGCCACCATGACCAGTCTAAACGTGGTGGAAAACAACGAACTCATATATACCCGTGAACAGGCCTTCGGCGGCAAGCAGCTGACCGAGGAAATCATGCGCCGTTACGGACTGGCTTACGAAGAAGCCGGTCGCCTTAAGAAAGTTGGCGGCCTGCCCGATAACTACATTCCTGAAGTGCTGGAACCGTTCAAGGAAACCATGGCCCAGCAGGTCAGTCGCTTCCTGCAATTCTTCTATACCGCCGGTCAGCACCAAAGCGTCGACATGATTGCACTGGCCGGTGGTTGCGCATCGATTCCCGGCATTGATGAGTTGATCGAGTCGCAACTTGGTATCAAGACTGTTATCGCCAATCCCTTCGCTAACATGGACTTATCCAGCAAGGTCAATGCCCAGACATTGAGCAATGATGCACCGGCCCTGATGATTGCCTGTGGACTTGCGCTGAGGAGTTTTGATTAATGGCATATATAAATCTACTTCCCTGGCGCGAAGAATTACGCAAGGAACAGACCCGACAGTTCGTAACGCTGCTGGTGTTTTCCGTCATTCTGACCGGAGCGATCGTTCTACTGATTCACATGAATATTAATCGCCTGATTAGTCACCAGACCAACCGTAACGACATTCTGACTCAGGAAATCAAACGCCTTGATGTCGAGCTCAAGGAAATCAGAGACCTGGAAGAAACCAAAAGTAAACTGTTGTCGCGCATGGAAATTATCCAGTCCCTGCAGCAACGCCGTCCGCAGATTGTTCACGTATTCGACGAAATCGTTCGCACCTTACCCGATGGTGTCTACCTGTCCAGCATTGTTCAGAATAACGACACCCTGGAATTTACCGGCATGGCGGAATCCAACGGTCGTGTATCCGCCTACATGAGAAATATCGATGCCTCCGAATGGCTAACTGAGCCCAAACTCCAGGTTATCGAAGCCAAAAGGAAGGATGGACGTGGCAGTGAATTTGTCCTGTTATTGAAACAGACCACGCCTGACACGTCTGAGGAAGAAAAACAATGAACCTGTCCCAGTTGAAAGAACTCGATGTCGGCGAACTGTTCGAGAAACTACAAAATATCGACGCCGATGACATCAAGCGTATCGGCAGCGCCCCCCTGCCTGTAAAAATAATCGTGATTCTACTGGTTTGCGCCATCGTGCTCGGTGCAGGCCTGTGGTTTGACACCAGGCCCCAGCTCGAGTCGTATGAGAAGGCCCAGCAACAGGAAATGACGCTGCGTACCACCTTCGATAAAAAACAGGCCAAAGCAGCCAACCTGGAAGCTTACAAGCAACAACTGGATGAAATGAAGCGTTCATTCGGCGCTCTGCTTCGCCAGCTGCCTAACAAAACCGAAATTGAAACCCTGCTCACCGATATATCACAGACCGGTATCGCCAGCGGCCTGGAAATCGAATTTTTCAAACCAGAGGGGCTTAGCCCGAAAGAATTCTACGCAGAGTTTCCCATTAAGCTGAGAGTAACAGGCCGTTATCATCAATTTGCAGCCTTCATCAGCGGTGTCGCAGCTCTGCCGCGGATTGTCACTATTCAGAACATTTCCATTAAAAATCCGAAGGAAGAAAAAGGCGTTCGACTATCGATGGAATTAACCGCGATTACCTACCAGTATCTTGATGAATCCAAGGGGAACGGATGATGATGGATAAGACACTCAAGGTAAACGCACTTATCCTGGCCAGTTTGTTACTGACATCCTGCGCCGGAGATAACACGGATTTGCATGAATACATCGAACATACACGATCCAAGCATCTGGGTAGCGTCGAACCCTTACCTCAATTCAAGCCTTACCAGAACTTCACCTATTCAGCATCCAATCTGAGAGATCCGTTTGAACCCGCTTTTCAGATTGAAGAGGAACAGGAAAATGCCGCCGGTCTACGTCCCGATTCATCGAGGCCTCGCGAACCACTGGAAGATTTCCCAATGGACACGCTACGCATGGTGGGCATACTCGAACAGCAAGGCGAGGTGTGGGGCCTCATCAAAGACCCTCAGAATGTCGTTCATCGAGTCCAGGTAGGCAACTATGCCGGCCAGAATGAAGGCCAGATCGTCTCGGTGTCGGAAAACAAAATTGAATTGGTCGAAATTATATCAGATGGACTAGGTGGCTATATCGAGCGCAACGCCACACTGGTCATCGGCGAAAATTAATGGAGCAAGGTTTTATGTTTATCTACTCTAACTCAAAAATAACCAGGACTCTTATGTCGGGTTTGCTAACCTGCTTCCTGATTGCCTTTTCCCGGGCCGGATTCGCTCAAACGAATGCAATTGAGTCAATCGGTTACTCATCACTGCCCGGTAACGCGGTACAGATCAATATCAAGCTGTCCGAACCCGCCGCGAAGCCGCTCAGTTTCACCATCAACAATCCTGCACGTATTGCGTTTGACTTCCCCAACACGGTAAGCAAACTGAGCAAACGCACGCAGCCGATCGGCAGCGGCATCGCCGAATCTGTTACAACGATTACTGCAAAAGACAAGACACGGGTCATTCTCAACCTGTCCGAGTTATCACCCTATAAAGTCAACACCCAGGGCAACAATGTTTTTGTGACTCTGGATAACCACATCAGCGCCTCACCTATCCAGCATCAGATCGCAGCGGCCAACAGCACCTCCAGCAGCGTCGGCAGTCATCGCGCCATTGAAAACATCGATTTCCGTCGCGGCGAAAAAGGTGAAGGCAGAGTGATCATCAAATTGTCAGATGCCAATATCCCGATGGACGTCAGCGAGCAAAATGGCAAGGTAATCGTTCGCTTCATAGGTGCTGACCTGCCCAAAGAACTTAATCAACATCTTGATGTTATCGACTTCGCAACGCCGGTACATAGCATTGAAAGTTCGATGCGCGACAATTCTACACGTATCGAAATCAAGCCGATTGACCCGGACTTCGAACACCTGGCCTATCAGACCGATAAAACCTTCACCATCGAACTGAAGCCGATTTCCCGTGAAGAACTTGAAGAAATCAAGAAAGACAAGTTCGGCTATGTCGGTGAACGCCTGTCATTGAATTTCCAGGATATTCCGGTCCGAGCGGTACTGCAGCTTATTGCAGATTTCACCGGCCTCAATGTTGTAGTGAGTGACTCGGTGGACGGCAACCTGACACTGCGTCTGAAAAACGTACCCTGGGACCAGGCACTGGATATCATCCTTAAAGCCAAAGGCCTGGATAAACGTGAAAGCGGCAATGTCGTTCTAATAGCACCAAGCGAAGAAATTGCCGCACAGGAAAAACTGGAACTGGAAGCCAAACAACAGGTTACTGACCTCGCCCCCCTGCGCACCGCATATTTCCAGATCAATTTCGCCAAGGTTGCGGAGCTGGAAAAACTGTATGCCAGCGGCAAGGAGGGCAATGGTATTTTATCGAGTCGTGGCACAGTGATCATTGACGAACGAACCAATTCAATTCTGGTAAAAGACACCGACGATATTCTGACAGAAGTACGCCGTGTACTGACCAAGCTGGATGTCCCGGTAAGACAGGTTCTCATCGAATCACGTATCGTTATCGCCACGGACGACTTTATCAAGGAAATGGGTGTAC
>CBDULQ010000086.1:0-13665 GCA_965368115.1 uncultured Gammaproteobacteria bacterium
ACCGTGTTTACCTGACGCCATCCACCGATACCGAGCTGCGCGGTTTTCTGGTTGAAGTGAGCAGTAACGATCTCGACCTCAGCGATGAAAGTGTGGCGCGCATTCAGATCGGTGAGACCGGTATGATTTCCGCCGATCGAGGCAATATCACTCTGGCGGGGTTGAGTATCAATCATCAGGGTGTATTGCAGGCCACCACATCGGTCAATGAAAACGGCACCATTCGACTCATCGCCCGTGATCAGGCGGATATCGACACCGTCAATGTGCAGGCCAGCAAAAAATTATTGCTGGGTTACACGCCGGGCGAAGGTTTGCAGCCGGACGATGACGAATATGCAGTGGCGCACCAGGGCGGCAATGTCACCGTGGACGGTCGGATCGCGATCGATGCCGAGGCCATTTACTCGTATGATGAGGAAACCGAACAGTATGTCGAGGTTCTGGTGCCTGATCAGCAGGTACAGGCTTCATCGCGCATCGAAATTACCGGTAAAAATGTCAAATTGGCCGACGGCACCGATATCGAAGCGGCCAGTGCCGAAGTGGTTCTGCATGCCACGGCAACACCGGACAGCACGGCGCGTAATGAACTCGCCAATGAATTGAACGTTCGGGATGACAGCAGCATTATCATCGAGGACGGTGCGCGTATCGATGTGTCGGGTACCACAGAAGCGCAGGCCGCCATGTCGCGCAATCAGCTCAGCATTCGTGCCACCGCGGATTTTCTGCGGGACGCGCCACAGCAACGCGACGGCGTGCTCAGGAATCAGCCGCTTCAGGTCGACGCGCGTTACGGCACGCCGCTGGGTGACATTTCACCGGTGGTGGACAACATCGACCGGGGTATTCAGGAGCGACTGGGAAGTGGCGGCGATATCAATATCCTGTCGCAGGGTGGTGTGCTGGTGCAACAGGGTAGTCAGCTGGATGCATCCGGCGGCTGGGTAACATACGAATCCGGATTCGTCACCACCAGTCAACTGGCTACGTCGGATCGGCGCATTGTCAATGTTGCCGATGCCGATATCGGTGATCGATATGTGGCTGTTTCCAACGGTTCTGTGACCGATTCCGGCGGTCGCTGGGGTGCCGATGCGGATCGAAGCTGGCAGACATTTGGCGGTGGCGAAACACGTTATTATCAAACTTATCAGCACGGTCTGGATGCGGGCTCGATCAATATCGAGACTTACGCTGCCGCCGTCGAAGGCGATCTGTTGTTGCAGTCGTCCAACGGGATTTACCAGCGTGACGGACAGGGTGCCGCACGCAGCGATAACGGTCATCTGAATATCATTCTCGGGCGTGACCAGGATTCTGCCGGCGCCGCGCTGGGCTTTCAGAATGTACTGATCACCGACCGAATTCAGCAGCTCGACGAATCGTATTTCCGCAGTTTTCTTGATCAACAGGTCAGCGACGATGCGGACTGGGCGCTAACACTGCAGGATGACATGTTGAATCGCAGTGGACTCGGCCATTTAAATGTACGAACCAGTGGGCGATTCGATGTGGATGCCAGTGCGAAACTGGCCATCGCAGCAGGACGTGACAGCAGTGCATCGGACCCGACGCTTGATGTACGTAGTGGCGGTGCCGCCATTGATGGCCGTATTCAGGTATCGGGCGGCGATGTGTCCGTTGCGACCTGGAATCCCGGGCAGTCGATCACCGTCGATGGAGAAATTGATGTCAGTGGCCAGTGGGTCAATGATCTTCAGGGGGTACCGAATCGCAATCTGCTGAGTACTGTGCAGGTGAATGGTGGCAGCATCACCCTGGCATCGGAAGGCGATTTGTTACTGTCGGAAAATGCCGTGCTGCGTGCCAACGGCGGTGGCTGGATACAGAGCGACGGCCACTTGCAGGCCGGCGACGGCGGCGCAATCGATTTATCGATCAATCAACGTGCCGGTTCCGATATTCAAATCGACGCCAGTCTGCAAGCTTATGCACTGGGTCGTGGCGGTAAGCTCGGCATCACGGCAAATGAAATTAATATTATTGCGCTGGATGACGATGCGAATATCGTGTCAGGGGATCGTGGCGAGTTGCAGATCGACGGAGCGTTTTTCGACCAGGGCGGGTTTGCGGACTTCGAACTGGTTGCCAATATCAACGGGCTAACCATTGCGGATGACATTGCTCCACAAACTCGCAGCCTGCAAATGACCACTGACCTGAGCCGTCTGACCAGCAATAGTGACCTTGTCGAACGTTTACCGCATATCGTACGCGATACCTATTATCGCTCTTCCAACCGTATCACCCTGGAAGCCAATCGTGATGCTGCCGTTGGCGGTACGATGATCGATGGGCTGCGATTATTGCAGGGCGTACACATCGATCTCGATGCGCCGGAATCGGAACTAACGCTGATTGCCGGCGGTGAAACCGATTTGCTGGTCGAAGCCAACAGTCTGATTCGCGCACCCGGCGGCCGCGTGTCGTTGATGACCATGGGCGGTCTGTCTGCAGTAGACGGCTATCTCGGTAACCAGGCCCTGTGGCTGAACGGCAACATTGATGTCAGCGGTCGTTTCGTACGCGATGAAAGTGTCGAAGATGCGGTTGTCGGACGCCTTTATAATGGTGGGGAAGTGAATATCATCGCTGGCGAAACCGACAGCGAGAGCGTAAACGGTTCCGGTTTTGTATTCTTTTCTTCAGACAGCCATATCAATATCCAGGGCGCAACACACAGTATGGATGTATTGCGTGACGGTTCCGATCTGGCCGAAGCCGATTACGGTCGTCAGACGGTTAGCTCACGTGCCGGCAGCGTCAATTTTTATGCTGCTGAAGGCATGATCCTCAATGGCGAAATTAATGCACTGGATGATAATGCGGGTGCGGGCACCTGGGGTGGCAGTGTCAACCTGGTACTGGATAGTGCACAGACCATCGACAGCAACGGTGACCCGGTGTCGAGAGAAGCGCGTGTATTCAATATTTATGAACAGGCCGCCGATGTGCCCGAAGCCTTTGCGATGGGTACTCGACTGGTGTTGGGTGGTAACGGCCAGGTGTTGAATGCCGGTGATAGCCTGTATGTCGGCGATGCGCATATCAGTAACGACTGGGTCCAGGCGCTGGATGCCGCCGGCGTCACCCGGTTGAGTTTACGTACCGGGCAGCCTTATGCCGGTCATTCGGGACAGCTTCAGTTTCATGGCGACGTGAACATGCACATGGAGCAGAGTCTGCAATTGCTGGTGCCGTTGTTGCGTGGTGATCAGGGCCGTGTCGATCTATCGGCGCCTTATATACGTCTCGGCAGCAGCGGTTACGCTCAACTGGTGTCGAATGTCCAGGCGAGCAGCGGTAACGGAGTACTCAATGTCCATGCACAGGGCAGTGACGGCAATGGCCGGAACGATGGTTTGCTGGAAATCAGTGGTGAGTTGCTCACTCAGTCGATGCGCCAGGTCAACCTGAGCAGTGCCGGTGATATTCGTTTCCGCGGCTTGCTGGATTCAGCCGGCGAGCGTTTCGAAGCCGGGCTAACGACCTATGATCAACTCAACTTGCGCGCCGATCAGGTTTACGCCTCGACTCTGACCCAGGCGGATATCAGTGTGCAGGCCACGGATGGTAGCATCAATGTTTTACCCGGTGATTCGCCGGGTGCGAGTATTCTCAGTGCCGGTTCTCATCTGAGTTTCAATGCCACACGTATCAACCAGTCCGGTGTGATCAAGGCTCCGCTGGGGCAAATCAGCTTCAATGCAGTCGATGTTATCGATCTTAATGCCGGTAGCGTGACATCGGTATCCGGTGAAGGACAGTTGATTCCATTCGGCGTTACGCGTGGAGAACTGGAATGGATTTATCCCTTACGGGCCGACAGCTTAGGTGACAGCGAAATTAGTTTGCGTTCCAGCGACCTGCTTGATCGCGATGAGCTATTCACTTCGCGCGCCATTAATTTGAATGGTGACAGTGTCAATCTGCATGACGGTGCCCTGGTGGATCTTAATGCCGGTTCGCTCGATGCACAGGGACAGATACAGGCCACCGATAATCTATATGCCTGGGAATTCGTACCGGGTCTGGGTGGTTCGAACGATACCCTGTTTTCCGAAAACAACAACGGTGCTTTTGCGGTGCTACCGGCCAGTGACAGTTATTCGCCTTATGATTTCGTGTTCTGGGAAGGCAGTAATGATTTCGTCAATCCCGGTGAGCAGATTTACCTGCAGGGATCGTCACAACTGGAAGCCGGACTCTATACCGTGTTGCCGGCGCGTTATGCCCTGTTGCCGGGTGCCAGTCTGATCACACCGGTCGCGCCGCAAAGTGATTACGTTTCTAACCAGCAAATTCTGTTTGCCAGCGAAACACGTCAACAGCGTAACGGTGCACAGGTGGTCGCCGGTCAGCAACGTTATGCCGGCACTGCCTTCAGCGATTCAAACTGGTCGGCTTATCGCGTCGAAGGCGGCGATATCGTGCGCAGTCGATCCGAGTATGTGGAAAGTATGGCGAGCCAGTTTTTCCGCGATCAGGCCACGCGTGAAGATATGTTGTTGCCGGCCATGCCGGAGGACGGTGGTACGCTGAATCTTCAGGCAGGTTCTGAAGTATTGCTCGAAGGCTCGGTGCAGGGTCGTCAGGGTCAGGTCGTCTATCGGCTCATTGATGGTACGCTGCAGATACAGCAGGGACGTGGCTCGGAAGTGAATATCGCAGCGACTGAACTGGCGGTTATTGGTCAACAGTCTACCGAGAATCCGGACGATGTGGAGTTGCAGGTCGATGATCTGAACAACCTGGATGTGGCCAGTATCATGCTGGGTGGTGTGCGTTCACGTACTAGCGAAGGCACGCTATATGACGTGACTGCGGATACGGTCACTGTGGATATCCCATATTCAGAGGACGATACTGAAGAGGGAAATGCCGAGCTGCGCGTCCGCGATCTGATTCTGGCCGCGACGGATACCGTGACCGTGACCGCCGATTCGCGTATTCGTGCGGTTGCTGAGCAAGGTACCCAGGACGAAGTGGCTCTGCTGGATGAAAATGGCGCGCTGTTACGCATCTCCGCATACGACCAGATGCGCGTGGTGCGCGACGCGGATACACAGGATCCGAGTGGCGGTACCCTGGTGGTGTCTGATTCCGCAATGCTCACCGCCAGTGGCTCGATACTGGTGGATGCGGATGTGGATTCGCAATTGAATGGTGAGTTGAATTTTGTCGATGCCAACGGGCAGGCGGTCAACCAGCCGCATGGTTCCCTGTATCTCGGATCCAGTCTGATCACACTGGGTCGGGACGATGTGAACACAGGCATTGCGCTGACGCAGCAGCAGATACAGCGCTGGAACGTGGCAGAACTGGTGTTGGCCAGTCGTACTCAAGTCGATATATACGGTAATCCGCAGATCGATCCGGATTTACCCGATCTGCTGTTCAATGACCTGACTATTCTGTCTGCGGTGATTCAGGGGCACCAGGCCGCCGACGAAGAGTTTGTGATCAGTACAGATACCCTGTCTCTGGGTAGTCTCAACGATTATGATCCAGGTGTTGCCGATGGTGCAGGCGACCTGGTTTTCGACACCGACACTACACGTCTGCTGGACGGTAATGTCACGCTGAACGGTTTCAATGACGTTACGATCAATGCGCGCAGGGAGCTGATCGCGGCGCGCGACAATGGTTTCGTATTCTCCGAGGGTGCAACCCGTTTCGATGTGGCCGGTAATGTGACTATCAATGCCGGACGAATCACGGCCGAATCCAATGTTAGTCAGCAGATTGCCACGGTCGAGAGTAATACCAGTCAGATATTGCTCAACCGTCATGCTGATGCGTTGACGGCTACTGAGAATCAGTATCTGGGTGGTACGTTGAGTTTCAGTGCCGAGCAGCTGATTCATCAGGGATATATCGAATTACACTCCGGCTCAGTCAGTCTGTTGAGTCGCAGCGCTGATCTGCAACTGGCCTCCGGATCGGTGATCGATGTTTCCGGACTGGCTCGCGATTTTGCCGGCGATATGGTTTACAGCTACGGCGGTACGGTTCAGTTGACCGCAGCGCAACAGAATATTCAGCTGGCGGACAATGCGCTGATCGATGTGTCGGCAGCGGTCGCTGGCGACGGTTCCGGCGCCGATGCGGGAAGACTTGAGTTGTCAGCCGTACTGGGTGAAGTCGAGTTGAGCGGCGAATTACGTGCCGATCACGGTGTCGAAGCCGATGCCGGTGATGTCGACCTGGACGTCAATGGCATCGCCGACTTCAATGTTTTAAATAGCACGCTAAACAATTCCGGATTCACTCATCGCCGCGTCATTCGTCTGCGTAATGGCAATCTGCAACTGGATGACGGTGAAGGTCAGGATATCGTTGCCGAGCAACTGGTATTGAGTGCAGATAATGGGCAGATTGTGCTGTCGGGACAAATCGATGCACGTGCCGCTGACGGTGGTCGGGTGGAGCTGTCCGCCGACAACGGCATCGAATTGCAGAACTCTGCCCGGATCGATGCTTCGGCCACCGACACATCGGGTGACGGTGGCCGGGTGATGCTGGAAATCTGTGGCGGTTTGGCTGATCCGAGTAGCTGTTCCGGCACACTTAATCTGGTTGCCGGCAGTGTCATCAATACGACCGGCGGCGCTGACGGGCAAGATGGTCGTATTTATCTGCGAGTGCCGCGCCTGGCCAGTAACAACGGTGTGATCATTCAGCCGCCGGCCGATGACACGACCGGTTATCAGCCACTGGCCGGTGAGCTGATCGGTTTTCAGCGTCTCGATATCGAGGGCTTTCAGCGTTACGACGGTTTAGGTGAACTGGATACGGCCTTTACCGAAGCTTCGAACTTCATGCTCAACGATGTGCTCAGTGCTCTCCGTCTGAATAACCGCTTCGATGCGGCGACCTTACAGCGTGTACATTTACGACCGGGTATAGATATCACTTCGGATACGGATCTGAACAGTTCCAGCGAAATCGATTTCGCAGCGACCACTTACACGAATCAACTGACCGGGGTGCAGGAATCCGGTGTCTTTACATTACGGACCAGCAGCAATCTGAATATCACTGCGAATATACAGGACGGCGTGGCTGATGATACCGTTTCGATACCTTTCCCCAATGCGCCATCAGTCAACGTGGAGCGCCTGATTGACAAGGACAGCTGGTCGTATCGACTGATTGCCGGTGCCGACCTGGAGGCCGCGCGGACGATGCAGGTCGTTGACGGTAGCGGCACTCTGGATCTGGCGGCAAATCGTAAACTGCGTACCGGTACCGGTGATATCGATATCGCCGTTGGTGGACAGTTGGTCATGGGCAACGATGCCGCGATTTATACGGCCGGTCGGCCTGCCGCGCAAAATCCACGTAGCACCCTGTCTTCCGACCTGGGTGGGGTCGACAGTTTAGATCTGTTTTTATTGCCCGGCACCGAGTTTCCGGTCGCAGGTGGTGACATCAATATCTTCGCGAAGCAGGGCATCGATGCCAACGTGAATTCCTTCGTTTCGGCCGACTGGTTGCATCGTATCGGTGGAGTCAGTGCTGAAAACACCAGTGCTCAGTTTGGCTACCTGAATGAAAATAATCAGTTTGTCGAGCTGGCTGAACGTCCGGTTGTCCAGGGTGTTTCCTTGATTAACTTTACCCATGGTGTCGGTGCGCTGGGTGGCGGTAATGTGAGAATCGAAACCGATGGCAATATCAGTCAGCTGGCTGTGTCGGTGCCACGTACCATAAAGCCGGTTGATACCTTCGACTTTAATCAGCCCAGCGCGGAGGTTTTTCAATTCATTCTTAACCAGGGGGCAGTGGAACAATATAGCTATGAAATGAACGGCGGTGGTGATATCGATGTGTATGCCGCTGGTAACATCAGCCAGTCCATGTTCCTGGCTGATGACGGGCGTATTGATGTGACTGCCGGCGGCAGACTGGGTACCCCGGGTAATAATCAGGGTGTGCTGATCTCGGCGGCAGAGACTCAGGTCTCATTGCAGGCCGGCAGCGAACTGAACCTGATCGGCATTACCAATACCAGTCGTGCTTCGATGAGCAGCCTGCAGGGCGCGCAAACGCGTTTCGCTCGTTTGCCGATCATCAGTGCTCGTGAAGAAGTTTATTTCAACAGTTATTCAGAGGATTCCAGCCTGAGTTTGCTGGCACTGGGTGATGTTAATCTGCAGAATCGTTTGAACGGTACCAGCCTCGATGGTCGCGCTTACGCCAGCGATATGAACGATGCTTTGGTGTTCTATCCGGCGAGTCTGGACGCGACATCGTTCGATGGTGATATTAACCTGCTACGCACTTTTGCCATGACGCCATCGAGCCAGGGTAATCTATCGCTACTGGCTAACGATAACCTGACCGGACTGGATGTGGAACAGCCCAGTGTTGCCGTGTACATGCTTGATTTCGACACGACCCAGATCAGTCAGCTGCATGCCCCTGTTAACGATATGCTGCCCAATGAAGGTCTGGTTTTCAGCGATGCCCTGAAGGATGACGGAGGGTTCGACTTTGCATCGACGCCACTGCATATAAACAACAATACACCGGTGCGGATTGTTGCCCGAGAAGGCGATATTCGCGTCGGTGACGATGCGCGCGCATTTTTCTTCGCATTGCCGAAACAGGCGGAAATGATTGCCGGTCGCGATATCCGCGGCGTGGGTCTGGTGAATCAGCATCTGGATGAAGATGACGTGACACTGGTGCAGGCGGGTCGTGATATTCGCTATATCGATTCCCGTTCCACTGTAGGTGCCAGCGGTTCGGACAATGATTACATGGGCATTAAAACCGGCGGTCCGGGTATGCTGCAGGTGCTGGCAGGTCGACAGATCAACCTGGGCGATCGCCACGGCATCGTGGTCGAAGGCGATACGCGCAATGCCAGCTTGCGGCGCATCAGCGAACAGGGTGCGGACCTGTACGTAATGGCTGGACTCGGTGAACAGGGCGCCGATCTGCAGGGCTTCTTCGATTATCTGTTCCCGGCGGATGTGGATGTTTCGCAGCTGGATTATGCTGCTGATCTGATGGGCTTCGTATCGATTAAAACCCAGCAGAACATTGTTGACTTCAACGTGGCGCTGGATGTGTTCAGGCAGCTACCGATGAACGAACAGCGGGCCTTTTTGACCACCGCTTTCTTCCGGGAAATTACCGTATCTGCGCAACGTGCCGCTGCCGAGTTATCACCATCAAGACGCGACGATGTGGCGAAACTGATTGCCGCGCAAGGTAATGCGGGCCGTCTCAATGAAGATGAACAGGTATCGCAGAATGACCGGCTCGGTTACAGCCGCGGGCTGCAGGCCATCGAAACCCTGTTCCCGGGCACCATTGTCGATCAGACGCCGGCACAGGGTGTGACGCGAGACGATGATGTGGATACATTGATTTCCGCCGGCCAGATTTATCAAATGCCGGTCATCAACCCGACCTACAGCGGTGATATCGCACTGACATCCAGCGTCATCAAGGCGCAGGATCAGGGCAGTGATATTTTGATCGCTGCGCCTGGCGGACTGGTGAACGTCGGCCTGAGTGTCGCCGACGGCGATGCGGATGATCGCGGCATTATCGCTCGTGGTGACGGCAATATCGGTATCTTTGCACACAACGACGTGTCGGTGAACGAATCGCGTATCCAGACCTTATCCGGTGGCGATATCGTGATCTGGTCAAGCAAGGGTAATGTGGATGCGGGACGTGGTGCGACCACCTTGCGCAATGTGCCGCCGCCGGTCACGGTCATCAATCCGAATACCGGTGAACCGGAAACCGTGACCAATGTGACCGTGCAGGGCAGTGGTATTCGTGCGACAAGTTCAGCAGATGCTTCCTCAGACACATCCGATGACAGGGATTTCAACATTGGCCTGCCGACCACCGAGTTGAGTAATGTGGTGCTGGCCGCGCCGGATGGTGTGATCGATGCCGGTGATGCGGGAATCGATTCCAATAACCTGAGTCTGGCTACGGAAACCGTATTGAATGCCAATAATATCGAAACCTCCGGTGAATCGGTGGGTGTGCCCAGTGCGGATGCCGGCGCGATCAGTTTGCCTGCGGTGGATCCCAATGCGCTGGGCGACAACGGCGATTCGGAACTGGTCGCGCAGGATGCATCGGAACAGTTTGGTGCCGGCAGCGTGGCGATATTGCGAGTCGAAGTCATCGACCTGGAAGAAGACAGCGGTGCATCACCCGTCGACGGCCAGTTCAAACTCCAGGGTAAACCCGATTCGGAGCATGATGGTGCGTCCTCGGTGAATGACGATCAGGCCAGTCTTTAGTCCGCAATTCAGCAAGATAGCGTCGTCATTTAATTTGATTGTCCAGCCTTTAAGAGACGCATAGTACACCTCGGCGGGTGGGCGATATTCCGTATTTAACGTGTTTGTCATTAAAATTTCTCATAATACCGCGCTACCAATAATCCCGGTCTGCTCAGATGTTTCAGACAGTCGTGGGATTTATTGCAAGGTATCAAGAGATTTAAATGATGATGACGATTTGTGCAGTACATAATGTGACCGAACAATGCTATGTCGGCCCTTGCATGTCTGATAGCATTGCCTTTCACTCCAGTCATTGCCGTGACCACCGCGTTCGCTCCCCGGCCGCCGTCTCGAAACTGTCAGACGCACAATCTTCCAGCATCTTAATGAAACATTCGGATTCATGAATATGATCAAGCGCTATCTGTTATCTCTGGCATTGATGTTGTTGTTCGCACCCAGTCTGGCTCAGGCCTGGTGGAGCGAAGAATGGCCTTATCGCGTCAAGGTCAATGTCAATCTGCCTGCGGATAACAATGCGCAGAATTCAGCCGATGACCGCACGGTCCTGTTGCGTTTGCATACCGGCAATTTCCAGGACTTCTTTTACTTCAAGGAAGACGTGGGCGACTTGCGTTTCATCGCTGGCGATGACAAAACGCCGTTAAAACATCACGTGGAAAAATTCGATCTCATCAATCAGATGATGTTCGTCTGGGTCAAGCTGCCGCAATTGAGTGGCGCCGACCAGCAGCCGTTTGTGTATATGTATTACGGCAATGATAAGGCTGTGAGTGCCGAGGACAGTGGCGGTAGCTTCGACGTCAATCGAAGCGCTGTTTTCCATTTTGCCGGGCACAGTAATGTCGTTATCGATGCCAGCGCCTACAGTCAGAAGGCGACGCTTAACAATATCGAACGTCAACCCGCATCGCTGATCGGTGCCGGTATCAGCCTGCAGCAGAACGGTTTTATCCAGGTGCAACCGTCGGCGTCATTACAGTATCTGGCGGGTAAGGGGTTTGCTTTTTCCGCCTGGATCAAACCACAGGGTGCCCAGGATGATGCCTGGTTGCTGAGTCATCAAACATCGATGGGTAATCTGACCCTGGGTATCGAGCAGAGCGGTCTTTATGCGCAGTGGCAATCGGCGGATGGCGACACCTTCCGAACGCCGGCCACCGCACCGCTGACGCCGGATAGCTGGCAGCAGGTGGCATTGAATCTCGATGCGCAACGGCTGGCGGTTTTTGTCAACGGCATCGAAATGGCTTCGGTGCAGGTGAAAGTACCCAGTTTCATGGCCGGTGACCTGTTTATCGGCGGTGCGCCCCAGGGACACGGTTTTGTCGGCGAAATGGACGAAGTCGATATGTCCGCGGCTTCTCGTGCGCCGGGCTGGTTCGCCTTCAAGGTTACCGCACATTTACATCATTCCCATTTTCTTATTCTTACTCAGTCCTAACAACTGGGTGGCAGCAGCAGTGAATCCTATTTTGCGGTGGTGCTGGGTAATGTGTCTCTCGACGGCTGGATCGTAATCGGTCTGTTGATGATGATGGCGGCGATCAGCTGGCTGGTGATGGTCGCCAAGGCGATGATGCTGAATCGCATGGCACGGGATAACCAGACTTTCGTGAATGACTTTCGTAAAGTCAGCATCGATAATCCCGGTGAGCTGGATGCGCCGGACGAAGAGGATGAGTTTGCCGATTCGCCGATGATGGCCGCCCTGTTCGGTAAACATGACCACTACCAGAGTTCACCGTTATATCACCTGTATCATCAGGGCATCGGTGAACTCAATCAGCGTGTCGGTAAATCGGTCGGTGCACGTGCCAACAATGCCCTGTCACCGCAATCGATCAGTGCTATCCGTGCCGTGCTTGATGCATCGCTGGTGCGTGAATCTCAAAAACTCAACGGCAAGATGGTGTTGCTCACCATTGCTATCAGTGGTGGCCCGTTCCTCGGTCTGCTCGGTACCGTACTGGGCGTCATGATTACCTTCGCCGCGATCGCCGCTTCCGGCGACGTCAATATTAATGCGATCGCTCCGGGGGTATCAGCAGCCCTGATGACCACGGTAGCCGGTCTGTTCGTGGCGATTCCCGCATTGTTCGGATACAACTACCTGAGCGTACGCATCAAGGACATGATGTCGGACATGCAGGTGTTCGTGGATGAATTTATTACTCGCGTCGCAGAGATGCACAGTTAGGGCTTGATCATGGCTGTTAATAGCGATCACAAACCTTATGACGATATTAATGTAACGCCGATGCTCGATGTCGCTTATGTGTTGCTGATCATTTTCATTATCATGACCACGGCGACCGTGCAGGGCATCCTGGTCAATCTGCCCAAGGCGAGTCAGACACCCAGCCTGTCCAAGCCGCAGACCAAAGCGGTAACCATTACCCAGGACGGCACAATTTTTCTCGACACCTATCCGGTTAGTCTCGAAGAACTGGAATCTCTGCTGCGCCAGTACAAATCCGTCAATCCCCAGTTGCCGGTAGTCGTCAAGGCAGATGCGCAAATTCAATATCAGCGTGTAGTCGACGTGCTGGACGTGATGGGGCGGCTGGAAATCACCCAGCTTGGCCTGGTGACCCAGAAGCTGGTTCGATGACTCAGCGAACGACAAGACATGCACTGCTTCGCTTTGTGCCGGCAGTGGCCGTGGTCTTGGTGTTGTGTTTCGCCGTCGGCATCGTGTTTCTGCTCAAGAACTGGCTGGCGGACAAACCCGCTAATGAAAAAAAAGTCGTTCAACAGGTAACCATCCTGACACCACCGCCGCCGCCACCGCCACCGGAAGAACCGCCACCGGAACCGGAAGTGGAAGAAGAAATCGAGCCGGAACCTGAAGAAGTGGTTGAAGACATGCCGGAAGACGCTGCGGAAACACCACCGGGTGCCGATCTTGGGGTCGATGCGGAAGGTAGTGGGGCCGGAGACGGTTTCGGCATCGTCGGCAAGAAAGGCGGTCGCGGCTTGCTGGATGGCAGTCCTTTCGCCTGGTACGAAGGCTTAATGGTCAGTGAAATCCAGGACCTGCTCAGCAATATCGATGAACTCAAATCGGATGAGTATGACTTTGTCATCAAATTAAAGGTTGCTTTCGATGGCTCCGTGGAGCGCGTGGTGCTGGTACGGACCACCGGTGATCGAGAACGCGACAAAATGCTGATGTCGGCGCTCACCGAATTTACACGTTTCAGTCGCATGCCGCCCGGCAAGATGCCGCCGGTGGTGACATTAAAAATTACGTCAACAATCTAAGGAGCCTCTGATTAATTCATGAACGAAAAAGATAGAGATTCAGAATTCATCAGAGACGCCTTAAAGGGCTCGAAGAAGTTAA